>CAYNOF010000067.1:0-3471 GCA_964398335.1 uncultured Rhizobiaceae bacterium | reverse complement strand
CGCTCGCTGCAGCTGGGCGGCATGAGCGCCCCCGGGTTGTGGCTGACGCGCACGGCGCTGGCGATCCTGGAGCGCAATCGGCCGGGCGTGATCTCGAATGACCTGGAGGCCTGCAACGCACACAAGGCGTTGCCCGAGGCGGCGAAGTCGGTGAAATGCCCGACCCTGCTGGTGCTGGGCGACGGCGACCTGATGACACCTGCGCGCAATGCCAAGGCGCTGGCCGAGGCGATCGCGGGCAGCCGGACCGAAATCATCAGGGACAGCGGCCATTTCATGATGGTCGAGCGGCCCGACGAGACGCTCGCGGCGCTCAAGACGATCGTTTGACCCCGCCGTCCTGAGCATGGCGAAGGACCCTGCGGTATCGTGTCAGTCGCCGGCGTGGTGCCTCGACGCACAACCGCGAGGTCCTTCGCTTCGCCCGGGACGACGATATACTCAGTCAACACACGACGCAGGAGGAACCCCATGTCGACCGCCACCGCCGAAGCGCTGCCGCCGGGCTACAAGGTCAAGCCGTGGTCGCCACCGGAAACGATCACTGCCGCGATGCTGGCCGAGGCGACGCAGACGCTGACCGAGCAATTGCGCCTGCGCACCCTGCCGATCGGCATGAAGCTGTACGAAGACGCGGCCGAGATGGCGACGATCAAGGGCCTGCGTCGCCCCACCGAGGGCTACAAGTTCACCATGTGCCAGATGGTGACGCAGTCGCGCTGGCACGGCTTCACGCTCGGCATCGAGGTCGACAACACGCGCGGCGGCAATTGCGGCGGCGTGATCGGCCTCAATCATCCCGGCGAGGGCTTCCTGTCGGGCGATCACATGAACGGCGTGTGGTTCGGCAACAAGGAGGCGGCGCGTCAGCACCAGGCGACCATGCCGCGCGTGCCGCATGGCCGCTACAACGGCCTCGTGGTCGCGCCGCTGCGCTCCGCAAGGCTCGATCCGCCCGATATCTGCCTGTTCTATGGCTCGCCGGGCCAGATGATCTATTTCATCAACGGCCTGCAGTTCCATCGCTACAAGCGCTACGACTTCACCGTGACAGGCGAGAGCGCCTGCTCGGATTCCTGGGGCCGCGCGCTGTCGACGCGGCAGACCTCGCTGTCGCTGCCGTGCTACGCCGAGCGGCGCTATGGTGGCGTCGCCGATGACGAGCTCCTGATGGCCTGCCCGCCGGACGAGCTCCTGCGCGCGGTCGAGGGCATGAACCAGCTGGCCAAGAATGGGCTGCGCTATCCCTTCCCGCCGTTCAGCCCGCAGGTCGATCCCGCGGCCGGCATGGCCAAGAGCTACGGCTGATGGCGGTCGTCCCCTTTCCCCGCGCCCGGAGAGGGGACGCGCCTGCGCCATCGGCACCACGCACGCCCGAGACGAGCGAGCACGAGGCACCGAGCCGCCTCTACGTCGTCGCCGAGCCGGTGCTGCTGCCCGAGGACCGCGCGCGCCTGGTGAATCTGCGCGCGCAGCATCATCGCGGCGAGGCCGACCTGATCGGCCCGCATTTCACGCTGGTGTTCGGCGTCGATCCCGATGCGCGCGACACGCTGGCATCGGCGGTCGAGCGCGTCGCCTCCTCGGTGCGGCCGTTCTGGTTCGTGCTCCAGCGCCTGCGCGTCGACGCGCCGCCGCGCGCCGGCCGGGCCTGGCTCTACGCCGAGCCGCACGAGGGCGCGGAGGAGCTGAGCGCGCTGCACGACATGCTGATGGAGGCGCTGCCCAGGATCGAGGGCGCGCCGCGCTTCGAGCCGCATCTGACGCTGGGCATGTTCGGCAACGGCATCGACGCCGAGCGCGTGGCGCAGATCGCCGAGCGCCAGACCGTGCCGATGCATGGCCGCATCGACTCGCTGCGCCTGATCGAGACCGACAAGCGCACGCTGGGCGACATCGCCACCCACCGGTTCACGACGGACTAGGCGCACGATCGTTCAAGACGGTGGTCGAAATCGCCTGATATCGAGCGCGTAAATGCCGAGCCGCAGCGAGTGCCGAGATGACCGACGCCGCCATCCCTCCCGTCCGCTTCGACACCAAGATCGCCGTCGTCGTGCGATCCGATCTCGAGGTCTGGCAGAAGCTCAACGTCACCGCGTTCCTCAGCGGCGGCATCGCCGCCTCGTTTCCCGAATGCATCGGCGAGGCCTACGAGGACGGCAGCGCCACGCGTTATCGCCGGCTGATCGGCCAACCGATCCTGATCTACGGCGCCGACGGCCCGGCCCTGGCGCGCGCGTTGGATCGCGCACTGGCGCGCAACGTCGAGCCGGCGATCTAGAGCGGGATGAGTTGAGGCTGAATCGAGGGGATTCCCAAGGGGCTCGAGAAGTGATTCAAGATGCTGGCTGGGCAGGAGGCCAGCAGAGATGGCTCGACCCTATTCGATGGACCTTCGAGAGCGCGTGGTGCGGGCAGTCGAAGAAGAAGGCCTGTCACGCAACAAGGCAGCCGCCCGTTTCGGCATAGGCATCAAGACGGCGATCGATTGGGTTCGCCTGCATCGCGAGACGGGCAGCGTGGCGGCTAGGCCGATGGGTGGCTGCCGGCCGAAGAAGATCGTGGGCCAGTATCGAGACTGGCTGCTCGAGCGCTGCCGGGGGCAGGCCTTCACGCTGCGCGGCCTGGTCGGCGAGCTGGCCGAGCGTGGCCTGCAGGTCGACTACCGGACGATGTGGGACTTCGTTCACAGCGAGAAGCTGACGTACAAAAAAAGACGCTGGTCGCCAGCGAACGCGACCGGCCGGACGTAGCACGCCGCCGCCTGCAGTGGATCGCCTATCAGAACCGCATCGATCCCGCCCGCCTGGTCTTCATCGACGAGACCTGGACCAAGACCAACATGGCACCGCTGCGCGGATGGGCGCCGTGCGGACAACGCCTGCCAGGCAAGGCGCCACACGGCCGCTGGAAGACCATGACCTTCCTGGCCGCCCTGCGTCACGACCAGATCACCGCCCCATGGCTCATCGACGGACCCATCGATGGCCAGAGCTTCCTTCAGTACATTGAGGAGGTTCTCGTGCCCACGCTCAAGCCCGGCGACATCGTCATCATGGACAATCTTGGCTCCCATAGGGGGACAGCCGTTCGCCACGCTATCCGCGCCGCCGACGCCAAACTCTTCTTCCTGCCCAAGTACTCCCCCGATCTCAATCCGATCGAGATGTTCTTCTCCAAGCTCAAGCACTGGCTGCGCAAGGCCGCCAAACGCACCGGCGAGGCCGTCTACAACGCCATCGCCCGCATCCTGCCTCTCACAACCCCGGCTGAATGCTCAAACTACTTCGCTCACGCCGGTTACTCCCTACACAATCCCATCACGCTCTAGCTGCGTCGCGCGATCAGTTCCACCGGCGCGATGATCCCGCGCTCCACCATGCCACGCATGTTGGCGAGCTTCTGTGGCGCCGTCGGTCCCATGACGACGGGCGGCGGCGGCATCGGTCCACCTTCGGCCTGGGCCTT
>CAYNOF010000066.1:0-7294 GCA_964398335.1 uncultured Rhizobiaceae bacterium | reverse complement strand
GATCGTCGAGCAGGCGGCGCAGCAGCGTGGTCTTGCCCGAACCGAGAAAGCCGGTGATCAGGTTGACCGGCGTGAAGGCGACGATGTCAGCCATCGCGCGCCTCCAGATGCGCGATCAGCGCCGGATCGAGCGGATCGCACGGACGGCCCAGCAGCTTCTCGGCCTCGGCCCACAGATGCGTCATGTCCTCGACGATCGCCGTCTTGCCGGTCGCCGTCGCCAGCACGAAGGACGTGCCCTGCCAGTCGCTCAGGCTCAGGCGGTAGAAACCCAGCACGCGCCGCGCGCAGGCGACGCGCGCCATGCGCTCGCGGCGGCGCTGCAGCGGATCGGCGGTGCGGGTGAAGATGCCGGCGCGCGGTACGGCGTCGGTCCAGTGCTCCGGACCGCCCAGCACGCCGCACAGCGCGCACATCGGCCCGCCTGCCCTACTTCTTGCGCGGCGAGCGCTTGGCGAAGTCGTCGGCCATCTCGTTCATGGTGACGAAACGCACGCCGGGATGGCCGATCATGTGGTGGTAGAGCCGCTCCAGCATCATCAGCACGTGCGGCCGGCCCGACACGTCGGGATGGATGGTCATCGGGAACACCGCGTAGTCGTATTCGCGATAGACCCAGTCGAACTGGTCGCGCCACATCTGCTCGATGTCGCGCGGATTGACGAAGCCGTGGCTGTTGGGCGACTTCTTGATGAACATCATCGGCGGCAGGTCGTCGAGGTGCCAGCTCGCCGGGATCTCGATCAGGTCGGTCTCGTGGCCGCGCTTGAGCGGCACCATCCAGTCCGACGGCTTGCCGCTGTAGTCGATCTTGGTCCAGCTGTCGCCCACCCGCACGTAGTACGGCACGTGGTCGTGGTGCATCAGCGAGTGGTCGTACTTGATGCCGCGCTCGAGCAGCAGCTCGTTGGTGACGGCTGAGAACTCCCACCACGGCGCGACGTAGCCTTGCGGCCGTTTGCCTGACAACCTGGTGACGAGATCGATGCACTTGTCGAGGATCTCGGTCTCCTGCGCACGCGTCATGGCGATCGGGTTCTCGTGGCTGTAGCCATGGATGCCGATCTCGTGGCCGGCATCGGCCACCATCTTCATCTCCTTGGGGAAGGTCTCGATCGAGTGGCCGGGGATGAACCAGGTGGTCTTGATGCCCAGGCGGTCGAACATCTTCACCAGGCGCGGACTGCCGACCTCGCCGGCAAAGATGCCGCGCGAGATGTCGTCGGGCGAATCCTCGCCGCCGTAGCTGCCCAGCCAGCCGGCCACGGCGTCGACATCGACGCCGAAGCCGCACAGAATCTCCTTGGCCATCGTCCGGTCTCCTCTTCCATCCAGTCAGACGGTTGGAGCAAGAATCATTCCGAACGACGGCAGCACTACGCCGGCAGGCGCGTCGACTGCCAGGTCGTCATCTGCCATTTGCCGTTGCGATTGGCGTAGGCCAGCATGAAGCGGATGGCGAACGCATTGGGCGTGCCGTTCGAGCTCACCCGGATCTGCGCCTTGCCGGTCAGCACCACGGCGCTGCCGAGATCCTGCGCCACCACCTCCGACGGTTCGACGGCACTGTAGACCGTGGCGCCGGACTCCATGTTGCCGATCAGGCTCGCCTTGGTGTCGACGCGGGCGGAGGAGTGCGTGTAGATCAGGTCGTCGGCGATCAGCTCCTTGAGCGTCGCGATGTCCTTCTTGCCCATCGCCGCCATGCGCCTGGCGTCGAGGTCGATGATCATCTGTCCATTGCCGGCCATGTGCGGTTCCCCTCAGTTGTAGTTCAGCTTCAGGCCGGGCTCCGGCCATTGCATGACGCCCAGCTTGCCCTGGTCGGACAGCGTGATGTACGCCGTCTTCATGTCGGGGCCGCCGAAGCAGATGTTGGTGGGATACATGTCAGGCATCTTCATCGCGCGCACGATCTCGCCGCGCGGCGAGATCTCGGTGATGAAGCCGGTGGTCAGGGTGGCGACGCAGATATTGCCGCTTTCCATCACCGCCAGGCTGTCGAAGCGCGCCTTGCCCGGCAGGCCCATGATCATCTTGCCGCCGTGCGGCGCGTGCCCGCCGGGCTTGCGCACCACGCCCGGCGCCTCGATGTCGAAAGCCCACAGCCGCGCGCCCTCGGTGTCGGCGACGTAGAGCGTCTTGCCGTCCGGCGACAGGCCGCAGCCATTGGGGCTGAGCATCGGATAGGCCAGGCAGGTGATCTTCGAGCCGTCGGGCTGCGCGTAGTACAGCCCGCCATGGTCGCGGTGGCGCGCGTAGCGCTTGCCGAGATCGGTGAAATAGAAACCGCCTTGCTTGTCGAACACGATGTCGTTGGGCGCCGACAGCTTGTGGCCGTCGCAGGTGTCGTAGAGCAGCCGGGCGACGCCCGTGTCGCGCTCGATGCGCTGGATATAGCCGCCGTTGTAGTCGGGATGCGGCCCCTGCCCCATCGAGACGCCCTCGACGTAGCGGCTGCCGCCGTTGTTGCAGAGATAGAGCGCGCCGTCGGGGCCGACCGCGAGACCGTTGGGCCCGCCGCCGGCGGCGGAGAACAGCGAGACCTTGCCGTCGGGCGTGACGCGCGAGCAGCGCTGGTTGCGGATCTCGGTGAGGATCACCGAGCCGTCGGGCATCGCCACCGGCCCCTCGGGAAAGCCCAGGCCGGTGGCCAGGATCTGCACGTCGGTCATCGCTGAACTCCTCCCTCCTCACCCTGAGGAGCGCCGCAGGCGCGTCCCGAAGGGTGGGCTGCAAGCCGGGTGTGTTGCCCATGCTTCGAGACGGCCACTACGTGGCCTCCTCAGCATGAGGCCTGTGTCAGATGCTGATGTCGAGCAGGTTGTAGTCCTTGATCGAGGCCTTCGCGGCCGCGTCCCAGGTGTAGCGCTCGCCCGATCGCACGTGCGGCTGATAGGCGAACGGCGTCTCCCGCGGGAAACGCTGGCGGCGCGCGTCGATGGCGTAACCGATCATCTTGGCGCGCTCGCGGATGTGCTCCGCATGGTAGATCGTGGGCCTGGCGTGGATGCCGCCGCCCTGCACGTCGAGCACGGATTTCCGCCGGTGGAAGCCGAAATTCAGCGTCACGCGCCAGTCCTTGCTGGTGTTGGCGAAGGAGCCGTGCACGGCCTGCCGGTTGGTGATCGCCACGTCGCCCGGCTTGCAGACGATCGGCACCGCGTCGGGCAGGCGATCGCTGCCGGCCGCCGCCATCATCGCCTTGATGTCGACCTTGTTGAGCTTGTGCGAGCCCGGGACCACCCAGACGCCGTTGGCCGGCGTGCAGCCGTAGAGCTGGGCCATGGTGTTGAAGCCGTGCGTGCCCTGGTCCCACTCGGGATGATCCCAATGCGTCACGCCATCGCGATGCCAAGCGACCGATGCGCCCAGGCCGGGCTCCTTGATGAAGATCGCCTCGTTGAACGGCGTGAAGTCCGGGCCGTTGATCGCCGCGGCGACGGCCAGCAATTGCGGATGGCCGTAGACGCGCAGATGCGCTTCGGAGAACTGCAGCGAGCCGAGGATGAGATAGACGATATCCTTGGGCGCGCCGGACGCCGCCTGGGGCTCGTACATCTTCGCGGGATGGCGGCCATTGGCCAGCGTGGTGCCGCCGAAGGGATCGCCCAGCGGCTTGGACCACAGCAGGTTCGGCGCCTGGCAATCTGCCCCCAGCGCCGGCCGGCCCCTGGCGTCGACCGGCGAACCCTTCTCGCTGGGCAGGCGGTCGAGGATGGATTTGAGATCGGCCTCGATATCGGCGAGCTCGTCCGGCTTCAGCACGCCCTCGAAGACGTAGAAGCCGCAGCGCCAGTAGGCGTCGAGGATACCGGGATCGAGCGTGCCGTCAGGCGTGAACCGGATCGGCCCGCGATTGCCCAGTTCGTAGGCACGCTTTTCGCCCGCCTTGAGATAGGCCTGCATCGCGGCCTCTTCCGGGCCGTAGTCGACGGCGATCGTGCGCGCTGGCGCGTTCATGTCCGCCCTCCGTTCCTCCGACTTTGGCCGAAGGATAGGACCGCGCGCCAGCGCCTGACAATCGGTGCAGCTTGCCTTCCCCGGCAGGGCAGGCATGATGGCGCGCAAGAAAGAGAACAGGCGCCTAGGGAGGCGATGTATGCGTGGTTCAGTGCCGCCGCGTCCGGGCAGGCGCGATGTATAGCTACATCGCGCGACGGCTGGCGTTCGGGGCGATCACCGTGCTGGGCGTCTCGATCATCGTGTTCGTGATCATGCGCATCCTGCCGGGCGACCCGCTGGTGGCGATCTTCGGACCCGACGGCTTCACCAAGCTCAGCGAGGAGCAGCGCGCCAACTACATGCGCGAGCTGGGCCTGAGCGATCCGCTCTGGATGCAGTACCTCGCCTGGGTGAAGAGCATCGCCGCCGGCGACTGGGGCCACTCGTTCTTCCGCTCCGAGAGCGTCGCCGACATGATCCTCCGGCGCGGGCCGCTGACGGCGCAGATCGCCGTCACCTCGGTGCTGCTGTCGTGGATCGTCGGCATCCCGGTGGCGCTGATCAGCGCGCTCAAGCCCAACACGCTGCCCGACAGCATCGCGCGCTTCATCAGCATCCTGTTCATCGCCGTGCCCGGCTTCTGGGTCGGCATGCTGATCGTGCTCGGCCTGCTGTTCTGGTTCGGCTATCGCGCGCCGATGGCGGGCGCGTCGTTCTTCGCCGACCCGCTGGCCAATTTCGAGCTGGTGATCGGCCCCGCGGTGGTGCTCGGCCTCGGCCAGGCGGCCTATATCGCGCGCATGGGCCGCTCCAGCCTGCTCGAGGTGATCCGCGAGGATTACGTGCGCACGGCGCGCGCCAAGGGGCTCAACAACCGGTGGGTGATCGCCCTGCACGCGCTGCCCAACGCGCTGCTGCCGGTGATCACCTTGTCGGGCGTGCTGCTGGGCCTGGTGCTGGCCGGCTCGATCCCGGTCGAGCGCGCCTTCGGCACGCCGGGCCTGGGCTACGCCATGTTCACCGCGGTCAGCGAGCGCGACGTCTTCGTCATGCAGAACCTGGTGTTCCTCTACGCCGCGGTCTTCGTGATGATCAACATCGGGGTCGACGTGGCCATCGCCCTGCTCGATCCGAGGATCCGCTACCGATGACCGTCACCGCCGCCGACCGCAAGATCGCCGCGCCCGCCCGGCCGCACCGCCGCTCGTTCCTGCGCGGCGTCGGCATGCTGTTCCGCCGCTCGCCGTTCTCGGCCTTCTGGGGCGTCATCGTCGTGCTGATCATCGCCATGGCGGCGGCGGCGCCGGTCGTCGCGCCCTACCCGCCGCTGAAGGCCGATTTCCGCGCCATGCAGAAGCCGCCCAGCGAGAAGCACTGGTTCGGCACCGACCAGGTCGGCCGCGACACGCTGGCGCGCGTGATCCACGGCAGCCGCTTCTCGCTCACCGTGGCGATCGGCGCCGTGCTGTTCGGCACCACCCTGGGCGCGCTGTGGGGCCTGGCCTGCGGCTATTTCGGCGGCCGCTTCGACATGGCGAGCCAGCGCCTGATCGAGTTCCTGCAATCCTTCCCCGACCTGATCCTCGCCATGGCCATCGCCATGGCGCTGGGTGGCGGCATCACGACGGTGATCGTCGCCATCGCCATCACCCGCATCCCCTTCGGCGGGCGCGTGATCCGCTCGGTGGTGCTGTCGCTGAAGGAGATGCAGTACGTCGAGGCGGCGCGCGGCCTGGGCGCCTCGCACCTGCGCCTGATGTTCCGTCACATCCTGCCGCAATGCGTGGCGCCTTATCTCATCCTCGCGACGACCCACCTCGGCGTCGCCATCGTCATCGAGGCCTCGCTGGGATTCCTCGGCGTCGGCATTCCGCCGCCGACGCCGACCTGGGGCAACATGCTGTCCGACGCGCTCAACGCCGGGCTGGTGCCGCCGTGGTGGCTGGTGCTGTTCCCCGGCCTGGCGATCACCATCACGGTGCTGGCGTTCAACCTGCTGGGCGACGGCATCCGCGACCTGCTCGATCCCAGGCTGCGCGGCTCGGTATGACCATGCCATAGGCCCGGCACATCGCGAGGCGGGCGAACGAGAAGTCGCCGCGCCATCTAGAGGTGCTTGGCAAAATGGTAGCGGCGGATTCCGCCGCCAAGGGTCTTGTTGCTCGCCGTCTGCGCGACCTCTTCCCGGACCAATTGAAATCCCGAGTTTCGGTAGAGCGACAAAGCCTCTGCCTGCAGCTCCGAGGTGCTGAGATCGAGCCGGCGCATCTGCCGTCGCCGGCATTCGGCTTCGGCGAAGTTCAGCATCCTGCGCGCAACGCCTTGACGGCGGACATCGGGATCGACGTACATCCTGCGCAGTTCCATGGCGTCACCGCCCGGCTCCAATTCGAGCCCGAACATCCCGACCAGCCCTGCATCCCCGACGGCCACCCAGAAGGCACCCCGCTTCTCGGCGTAGTAGTCGGCAATCCTGTCGATCTCCTCCTCCAGCGAGCTGACGATGTATCGTTCAAATGCATCGGCCAGGTCAGGCGGAGCGAGCAGGCGATTGATCCGGATGAAGAGGCTTCTCACCCCAGTCGCATCATCCGGCGAAAAAGCGCGGATGGTGATGTCCATGACCAGGCTCCCGCACGCAGATGCGCCGAAGTTCTACAATGGCCGGGTGGATGCGGATCGCTCCAGCAAGTTTACCTCAGTCACGCCTGACGCAATCTCTCGCTTCGGAGCATCAGCGCGACTGAGGTCGTCATTGAGCGATGCGCTGACGTCGATATCTTAGGATGGACAACGCTGAACAGCAGGGATCGCATGACCTACGCGATTGAGCGCCGATGATCGTAGTGCGTGATGCGGCGCAGTCCGACCGCCCTGCCTGGAGCCGGATGTGGGCCGCCAACGGCGCCCACTTCGGCGCGGCGATGTCCGAGGCCGAGGTGGAAGAGTTGTGGCGCCGAATACTGGATCCCGACCATCCCGTGTGTGCGCTCGTGTCGGCTGCTGCGAACGACGAGGACTTGCTCGGGTTTGCCCATTACGTGCTCCACCCCCACACGTTCAGCAGCCGGACGGTCTGTTACCTCGAAGACCTGTGGGTAGATCCCGCCGCGCGCGGTGCTGGGGTGGGGCGCAAGCTCATTGGCTCGCTTGTCGATCGCGGTCGTGATCGCGGCTGGCGGCGGATCTATTGGCATACCGAAGCGGATAACGAAGCGCGCAGGCTCTATGACCGCGTGGCTACACTGACCGAGTATGTCCGATACGACATCGCCCTTCCCTGAAGCGCGAAACCTCGACGATCTGAATCCAGCGTCGATGAAGGCGTTCCGGACCTGGCTCCTCGCCG
>CAYNOF010000065.1:0-3169 GCA_964398335.1 uncultured Rhizobiaceae bacterium | reverse complement strand
GCCCTGCCAGTTGGTGAGGTGATGCGTCAGCCAGGAGCAGCGTTCGGGGCCGTAGTCGTAGGCGCCGGGCGTGCCGACCTTGAGCGCGAACTCTTCTTCCCAATGCACGCGTTCCGGGCAGTCGGGAATGCCGAAGCGGTTCTTGATGCCCAGGCCCGGGTGCTTGTGGTGCTGCTGCCAGGCCAGCTTGTTGGCGCGGATGTAGAGACCGCCCCAGCCCTGCGCATAGGCGATGAAGCCGGTCACGGTCATCGGTCCCTTCAGCATCGTCGGCAGCGCCTCGCCTTCCTTGACGTCGTCCCAGTAGCGCGGCGTGGCGCCCCGGACATTCTCCTCGCGATAGAGGTTGTAGGCGTCCTGCAGCTCCTTCTCGCTGTAGCGGTGCGGTGCGCGCGCCTTGACGTCGGCGTACTTGGTCCCTTTCTCGCGCGCGTGATCGCGCTCGGTGCGGAAGCACCAGCTGTCGGCCGAGGCGACCATGTCGCCGTGCTGGTTGAAGAAATCGACGTGATAGACCTGCTGGATCGCGCGGCCCGCGAACTTGGTCTGGTGCTCGATGATGTCCTTGAGCCAGGCCTCGGTCCGGATCTCGTCGTTGCGCTGCACGGTCTTGTGCCACTGCCAGTCCGAGCCCGACCACATCGCGTGCACGCCCGGCAGGCCGCCGACATAGCCGGAGATGATGCGGCTGGTGGCGAACAGGAAGCTGGGCAACGCGATGATGCCGCCATGCCTGGTCTTCGCGGCGTATTCCGGCACGCACCACAGCGGATTGTCGTCGCCGATGCCGTGGGCGTAGTGCCTGATGTTGTCGCGCGTGGCCTCGTGGCACCACGGCTCGGCGGTCTGGCCGATCTTCACGCCGATGCGGCCGCGCAGGACGTCGAGGCCCTGCTCGGTGATCTTGGGAAAGCTGCGGGCGGTGGCGGTGCTCGACATCAGATCGTCTCTCTCTGTTCGCGCTCGCGCAGGACCTTGCGGTTGACCTTGCCGGCGGGCGTCTTGGGCAATTCGGGAACGAAGGCGACGAGGCGCGGATACTCGTGCTGGCTCAGACGGCTGCGCACGAGATCCTGGATCTCCTGCGTGAAGGCGGCGTCCCCGGCGCGCGGCGACACGACGAAGGCCTTCACGACCTGGCCGCGCAGCGTATCGGGCACGCCGATCGCCGCCGCCTCGCGCACATCGGCATGCTTGAGGATCGCGTCCTCGATCTCGACCGCGCTCATCGTCCAGCCCGCGGAGATGATCACGTCATCGGCGCGCCCGGCATGGAAGAAGTAGCCATCGTCATCGGTGCGCCCGAGATCCTTGGTCGGAATCCAGGTGTTGCGCCGCCAGACCTTCAGCTCGCCGGTGATTCCGGGCGGGCAGGGCTTGCCCTGCGCATCCTGCACCTCGACCCTGCAGCCCGGCACCGGCTTGCCCAGCGAGCCCGGCTTGACCACGAAGTCCGGCGCGCCGGGATAGGAGGCGAGGATCACGCCGATCTCGGTCGTGCCGTACATGCTGCAGACGGGATGGCCGAAATGCGCCTCGGCAAAGGCCGCGGTTTCGCCGTCGATCGGCTCGCCGGTGAAGGAGAGCTTCTGCAGATGACTGCGATAGCGCGGTGCCGCGCCTGACACGCGCATCATGCGGTAGTGCGTCGCCGCCGCCGACAGGTTGGTGAAGCGATGATCCTGCAGCGCCTTCAACAGCCGCTCCGGATCGAACTTGCCGGCATAGGCGCCGATGGTGACGCCCAGCGCCAGCGGCGCCAGGGTGCCGTGCCACAGGCCGTGCCCCCAGGCCGGCGACGAGGGGCAGAAGAACCGGTCGCCCGGTCGGATGCCGGTGCCGTACAGCGCCGCCACCATCAGCGTGACCACGGCGCGATGCGTGTGCTTCACCGCCTCGGGCAGCTCGCGCGTGGTCCCCGAGGTGTACTGGAAGATCGCCATGTCGTCGGCGCGTGTATCCGGCGTGAAGCGTGGCTCGAAGCGCTCGAGGCCGGCGATGAAGGCCTCGTCGGCGACGATGCTGCCGGGCACCATCGAGGCCTTCTCCGCGTTGGTGATGAACAGGCGGGGCTTGCAGTCATCGACTCGCAGCCGCACGCCGTCGGGCCCGAACAGGGTGAACAGCGGCACGGCGATGGCGCCGATCTTCATCGCGCCGAACACCGCCATGTAGAAGGCGCGCGACGGCTCCAGCATGATCGCCACGCGATCGCCGGCGCCCACGCCGCGCTCCTTCAGATAGTGAGCGAAGCGCGCCGAATCCTCCGCGATGCGCCGGAAGCTCAGCACCTCCTCGCCGCCGCCGGCCTGCACGACGATCACCGCCGTGCGCTCGCCCTCGACATGCCGGTCGATGCACTCGTGCGCGATGTTCAACGTCTGCCGATCGCCGTCGAACAGTTCCCACAGCCTGTCGCTGGAGAACTGCGCCTGGGCGTCGGCGTAACGCGTGAACTCGGTGAGCTTGGCCATCGGCCCGAAGGCTAGAGGCTCCGGCCATGAGTTGTAAAATGGATTCTATCGTTGTACATATACAACTATGTCCGAAAGCAGGATCCGCCCCGTCCCCGCTGTCAGCCGCGCCATCGCGATCCTGCGGCTGCTCGGCCGGGTGCGTGCGCCGCTGGGCGTGAAGGCGATCGCGCGCGAGCTCGACCTCGTGCCGAGCACGGCGCTGCACATCCTGCGCGCGCTGGTGATGGATGGGCTGGTGCAGGTCGATGCCACCAAGCGCTACAGCCTGGGCACCGGCATGCTGTCGCTGGCGCGGTCGGTACTGGAGACCAGCGGCTTCGCCAACCTCGTGCAGCCCGAGCTCGATCGCCTGTCCAGGGATCACGCCATCACCGCGATCGGCGTCGAGACCGCGGGAGTCGAGCACATGGTCGTGCTGGCGCTGTCGCGCACCCGCACGCCGATCCGCCTGCACGTCGATGTCGGCAGCCGCTTTCCGGCGCTGATCAGCGCCACCGGCCGCTGCGTCGCCGCCTTCGGCGATCGCTCGTTGGCAGACCTGAAACCACGTTTCGACGCTCTGCGCTGGCAGAGCGCGCCACCGTGGAAGGCATGGTGCGCCGAGGTCGAGACCGTGCGCCGCCAGGGCTACGCCGTCGATCGCGGCAACTACATCGCCGGTATCACCATCGTCGCCGTGCCCGTGCTCGATT
>CAYNOF010000064.1:0-2650 GCA_964398335.1 uncultured Rhizobiaceae bacterium | reverse complement strand
GACAAGCGCATGGCGCTGATCAAGCCGACCTTGAGCTACGACGACCTCAAGGACGCCGACGTGGTGATCGAGGCGGTGTTCGAGACCATGGAGGTCAAGGAGGGCGTCTTCAAGAAGCTCGACGAGGTCGCCAAGCCGGGTGCGATTCTGGCGACGAACACCTCGGGCCTCGACGTCAACCAGATCGCCTCGTACACCAAGCGGCCGGGCGACGTGATCGGCATGCATTTCTTCTCGCCGGCCAATGTCATGAAGCTCTTGGAGAACGTGCGCGGCAAGGCGACGTCGAAGGACGTCATCGCCACCGTCATGACCCTCTCGAAGAAGATCGGCAAGATCCCGGCCCTGGTCGGCGTCTGCGAGGGCTTCGTCGGCAACCGCATGCTGCGCCAGCGCGGCGTGCAGTCGGCCTACATGCTCGAGGAAGGCGCCCTGCCGCAGCAGATCGACAAGGTGATCTTCGACTTCGGCTTCCCCATGGGCCCGTTCCAGATGAGCGATCTGGCCGGCAACGACGTGGGCTGGCGCATCCGCCAGGGCAAGAAGGAGAAGGAGCAGCGCAACGTGCGCTACACCGGCTACGTCGCCGACGCGATCTGCGAGCTGGGCCGCTTCGGCCAGAAGACCGGCGCCGGCTACTACAAGTACAACCTGCCCGACCGCACGCCGATCCCCGATCCCGAGGTCGAGAAGATCATCGAGGAGAACTCCAGGCGGCTGGGCATCACGCGCCGCGCGATCTCCGACCAGGAGATCCTCGAGCGCACGCTCTATCCGATGGTCAACGAGGGTGCCAAGATCCTCGAGGAGGGCATGGCCCAGCGCGCGCTCGACATCGACGTGATCTGGGTCAACGGCTATGGCTGGCCGGTCTATCGCGGCGGCCCGATGTGGTGGGCCGACAACGTCGTCGGGCTCAAGACCATCCACGACGCGCTGCTGAAGTACAAGGAGATGTCGGGCGACCCGTTCTGGGAGCCCGCGCCGCTGCTGAAGCGGCTGGTCGCCGAAGGCAAGAAGTTCGCCGACGTTTGATCTAGACTGGGATCATCACAAGGATATCCGGAGGGACACATGGACGCCGTCATCGTATCAACCGCCCGCACGCCGATCGGAAAGGCCTTCCGCGGCGCCTTCAACGACACCCATGGTGCCGACATGGGCGCGCATGTCATCAAGCACGCCGCCGAGCGCGCCAAGCTCGAGCTGGGCGAGGTCGAGGACGTGCTGCTGGGCTGCGCCGCGCCCGAGGGCACGACGGGCTCCAACGTCGCGCGCGTCTCGGCGATCCGCGCCGGTGCGCCGGTCAGCGTCTCGGGCGCCACGGTCAACCGCTTCTGCTCCTCGGGCCTGCAGACCATCGCCATGGCCGCACAGCGCGTGCTGGTCGACAAGGTGCCGGTCATGATCGCCGGCGGGCTTGAGTCGGTGTCGATCGTGCAGGGCGGCGGCGGCAACAAGCACCGCCTGGTGAACCCCTGGGTGCAGGAGCATGTGCCGGGCATCTACCACAGCATGATCCAGACCGCTGACACGGTGGCGGCGCGCTACAAGATCAGCCGCGAATACCAGGACGAGTACTCGCTGCAGAGCCAGATGCGCACCGCGGCGGGCCAGCAGGCCGGCAAGTTCGACGACGAGATCGTGCCGATGGAAACCGAGATGCTGGTGACCGACAAGAACACCGGCGAGACCTCGAAGAAGACGGTCAAGCTGACCAAGGACGAAGGCAACCGCGCCGACACCACCAAGGAAGGCCTCGCCAAGCTGCAGCCGGTGATGGGCCCGGACAAGTGGATCACCGCCGGCAACGCCAGCCAGCTCTCCGACGGCGCCTCGGTGGCGGTGGTCATGAGCGACGCCGAAGCCGCCAAGCGCGGTCTGAAGCCGCTGGGCATCTTCAAGGGCCTGGTCGTCGCCGGCTGCGAGCCCGACGAGATGGGCATCGGCCCGGTCTACGCCATCCCCAAGCTGCTCACCCGCTTCGGCCTGAAGATGGACGACATCGACCTGTGGGAGCTCAACGAGGCCTTCGCGGTGCAGGTGCTGTACTGCCGCGACAAGCTCGGCATCCCCAACGAGAAGCTCAACGTCAACGGCGGCTCGATCTCGATCGGCCACCCCTTCGGCATGACCGGCGCCCGCTGCACCGGCCACATCCTGATCGAAGGTCGCCGCCGCAAGGCCAAGATCGTCGTCGTGACGATGTGCATCGGCGGCGGCATGGGCGCGGCCGGCCTGTTCGAGGTCGTGCAGTAGGCACGGGCATCATGCTCGGATAAGCGAGGGCGGAGCCTATGGCTCCGCCCTCATTTCGTTTGTGAGACAATGTCGATCCGCTACCCCTATCAACGCGACGATCCCAGCAATCCGATAGACGTGGAAAGCACGCTCGATGGACTTCGCTTCATCGGCCCCGGCGGTCCATCCCGGACGATCCCGTGGACGGACGTGCGAAGCGTGCGCCTCTATGTTGAGTTTCGGCGTTCGGGTGGCTTCCTTCTCGGCCAGAAGCCACGAGCCATCTTCGTGTGCGAGGTCGGCTTCCGCGGATTTCCGACTCTGGCTGTACCATACGACTCGACCAATCCGTCAGACGGCAGCGCCTATCGAGATTTTGTCGAGGACATCCATCGGCATCTGGCTCGCG
>CAYNOF010000063.1:0-4328 GCA_964398335.1 uncultured Rhizobiaceae bacterium | reverse complement strand
GCGATCACGATCAGCGGGCCCAGCATGTTGGGCAGCAGCTGGGTGAACATGATGCGCAGATCGCCGTAGCCGAGGATGCGCGCGGCCTGCACGTAGCCCTGCGATTTCAGCGACAGCACCTGGGCGCGCGCGATGCGGCAGGAGTAGGACCAGTTGGTGAGCCCGAGCGCGATCAGCAGGCTCACCAGGCCGGGCCCGAGGATCGCCATGATGGCGAGCGCGAAGATCAGCGAGGGGATCGCCAGCATCAGGTTGGTGATGCCGCTGACGACGTCGTCCCACAGCCCGCCCCAGAAACCGGCGGTCAGGCCCAGGGTGACGCCGATGATCGAGTTCACGACCTGCGAGACCAGGCCGACGGTGAGCGAGATGCGCGCGCCGTGCACGATGCGCGAGTAGATGTCGCGGCCCTGCTGGTCGGTGCCGAAGGGGAACTCCGCGCCGGGCGGGATCTCGGCGTTCATCAGGTTGGCGTCGAGCACCGGATCGGTGATCTGGATCCACGGCGCCAGGATGGCGACGACGACGGCCAGGCCGACCAGCCCGCCGCCGACGAGGAGATTGGCACGCAGCTTCATCGCGGCGCCTCAGGCGTAGCGGATGCGCGGATCGATCGCCACGTAGGCGAGATCGATCAGCGTGTTGATGGCGAGGAAGAACAGCACGATCAGCAGGATGCAGCCCTGCACCGCCGGCACGTCGCGCTGGAACACCGAGTCGACCAGCAGCGAGCCGACGCCGGGCCAGGCGAACAGCTTCTCGACCACCACGGCCTGGCCCATCAGCGAGCCGAACTGCAGGCCGATGGTGGTGATCACCAGCACCAGCGCGTTGCGCATCACGTGCCAGGTGACGACGCGCGGCTCGCTCATGCCCTTGCTGCGCGCGGTGCGCACGAAATCGGCGTTGAGTACCTCGAGCACGGCGGCGCGGGTGGTGCGCGCGAGCAATGCCATCGGGCTGACGCCCAGCGCGATCGCCGGCAGGGTGAGGTGGGTGAGCCCGCCATCGCCGTAGCCGAAGCTCGGCAGCACCTTGAGCTGCAGGGCGAAGAGATACATCAGCATCAGGCCGAGCCAGAACTTCGGCAACGACAGGCCGGATATCGCCACCACCATCGAGATGGCGTCGGTGACGCTGCCGGGATTGAGCGCGGCGAGGAAGCCCAGCGGCACGCCGATGACGATGGCGAACAGCATCGCCGCCAGCACCAGCTTCAGCGACGGCCACAGCCGGTCGCCGATCAGCTTGGTCACCGGCTCCTTGGTGCGGAAGGAGCTGCCGAGATCGCCGATGGCGAGCTGGCCGACATACTTGCCGAAGCGCTCGAGCAGGGGGTCGTCGAGCCCCATCTCCTTGCGCATGCGTTCCATCACGGCGGGATCGATCATGCCGCGGCCATCCTCGTTCATGGCCGAGATGAAGCTGCCGGGCAGCACGCTGAACAGCAGGAAGATCACCGCCACGACGGCGAACAACGTCGGCACGATGTTGATGAGGCGGCGGACGAGAACGGCGAGCATCGTCAGTTCCGGAACGCGACGGGCGGCGGCAGCGCCGCCGCCCGCATGAAGGCCACTACAAGGCCCATTCAGCTCACTTCGCGGGCGAGCGCTCGTCGACCCAGATGTCCTCGGGGTACTGGTGGGTGATCTCGGTCGCGTTGGCCTGCAGGCCGTGGATCCACGGCTGATAGGCCAGCACGGCCTTGTTGTAGTTGAAGAACCACACCGGCGCCTCGTCGTAGAGGATGGCGTTGGCCTTGGCGATCAGCTCGAGCTGCTTGGCCGGATTGGCCTCCTGCGCCGCCGCGTCGAAGACCTTGTCGAACTCGGGGCTGGAGAAGTTGGTCACCCGGCACGCTGTGCGCGGCGTCTTGGAGTGGAAGCAGCGCAGGGTGGCCAGCGAATCGGGGCCGGTCAGGTTCGAGCCGATATAGGCCTGGAAATCGCCCTTCAGCGCGATGTCGGTGAGCACGGTCACCTCGACCAGCTTGGGCTTGGCCTTGATGCCGACCTTGGCCAGCATCGGCAGGATCGCCTCGACGATCGGCAGGCCCCAGCTCTCGTTCTGGCTGGTGGTCAGCTCGAACTCGAAGCCGTCGGGATAGCCGGCCGCCTTCAAGAGCGCCTTGGCCTTGTCGGGATCATAGGCGTAAGGCTTCAGCGCCTTGTCGTAGGCCGGCGACGAGGAGGGCAGCCAGCTCGTGGCGCGATAGGCCTTGTCCTTGACCAGGCGCTTGATGATCAGGTCGGTGTCGATGGCGTGGTTGATCGCCTGGCGCACCCGCTTGTCCTGGAACACCTTGTGGTCGAAGTTGAAGGTGAGCGCGCGTGTGAACATCTCCGCGACCTCGAGGATGCTCTTCGACAGCTCGGGGTCGGCGCGATAGGCGACATACTGCGCCGGGCCGAGGATCGAGGTGTCGATCTCCTTGTTGCGGAAGGCGACGTCGCGCGCCGGCGCCTCGGACATGATCTGCAGGATCAGCCGGTCGGCGTAGGGCTTGCCCGGCTTGTAGAACTTGGGATTGCGCTCGACGACGACGCGGCTGCCCGGGATGTGCTCCTTGAAGATGAACGGGCCGAGGCCGACGGGATTGGCGGCGAAATTGCCCTTCTCGACCTCCTCCCTGGGCAGGATCGCGGTGCCTCCGGGGAAGAAGTAGTAGCCGGGGTCGACGCGGTCGGTGAGCGTCATCTCGAAGGTGAAATCGTCGATCTTCTTCAGGCCGGAGATTTCCTTGGCCTGCCCCTTCTCGACCTCGACCGCGCCCTTGATCACGCGCACGTAGCGCGCCGACGGGTAGCCCTTCGTGCCGTCCATGATGCGCGTGTACGACCAGATCACGTCGTCGGCCGTCATCTTGCGACCGTTGTGGAAATAGACGTCGTCGCGCAGCTTGAAGGTGTAGACGAGGCCGTTCTCCGATGGCGTCACCGACTTCGCCAGCTCGAGCACCAGCTTGTTGTTGGCCGAATCCCAGTTGTAGAGCGTGCGATGGATCGCCTTGTTGATGATGTCGTCCTGGGCGCGCGAGGTGGCGTGCGGATCGAGGCTGCCGATGCTGGCGCCGTAGGGTCCGGTCATCCTGATGGTGCCACCCTTGCGTGGCGTCTGCGCCTGCTGCGCCTCTGCGGCGGTGCCGATGAACAGCGCCAGCGCCGCGACAGCCAACCCTAGTTTTCGCATCTCACACCCCCTGTGGTTCGTTTGGTCGGACAGGAGCGCATCAAATCATCCCCGTCCGCGTAAAGCAATTCTCACCCGGATCCCGATCGGCCCAGGGCGATCGCATGTGGCCTGGTGGCTGTCTTGGAACCGCGCCGCCGCAATGCCGCTCATTGTGCGCGGCGCAGTCGATCTGCATCTATTGGCGACCTTGAGGCGGTCGGCGGCACGAAACCATGCCCGATCCCACGGCGCTCACCGGCCTTCCGGCTCCGCGGCGCTGAAAGTCTCTTGGGCGCGTGCGACGATGGCGCTGATGGCATCCTCGCACGCCTCGGGATCGACGGGTCCGCGCGTGCCCAGGATGCGAGCATGGATCGACCAGGACCCGGTCGTCCTGGTCTGAGGCCGATGCACGGCGATCTCGATGCGCACGTGGCGGCACGCCGGGTGTGCGTGGATCGCCTGCTCCAGATATGCCTTGAGGCGGGCGGCAATCATGCCGGGCGCGTGCCGTGATGGCGTCGCAGCACCGCCACGGCGAGCGGCATCAATCGGGATAGAACACCAGCACGCGCACCTCGATGCTCTCGCGCGGCTGTGCGTCGGGTGCCAGCGGGTTGTCGAAGGAGGTGTGGAAGGAGAGCCGCGCGCGGCCGTCCTCGGCGCTGTCGTGCACGCGGATCAGCACCGCCTCGTCGGGCTGCATCTCCGAGAAATAGTACCAGCGGTGCGACGGCTTGTACTCGACCGACGAGGTCTCGCCGCGCAGATGCGGGTAGACCAGGTCGCTGGCGATCAGGTCGGCGTCGCTGAAGCTCTGCGCGTCGCACAGCGCCAGCGGCGAGTCGAGCACCGGCCCGCGGATCGGCCGCCACACGTTGACGATGCCGAAGCGGCCCTTGAGCAACTCCAGCGCGTCACCGCCGAGATGGTCGCGCACCCGGCGCGGCGCGGAGTTCACCGTGTGGTCGTTGTGCACGCGGCGCGCCGGCTCGCGCGCGCCCTTGCGCGCGGCGTTGCGTACCGTGTGATCGAAGATCACCGCGCACTCGACGCCCAGCTCGGCGCGCAGCAGATGCTCGATCTCGGGGTAGTAGACGCGGGCGACCTCGTCCGGGTCATAGAAGTCGCGCACCTGGGACGCCGACCGCACC
>CAYNOF010000062.1:0-8646 GCA_964398335.1 uncultured Rhizobiaceae bacterium | reverse complement strand
CGGCCGGTCTCGCGGCCGAGATAGGTCTCCAGCAGGGTGGTCGAGACGCGGTAATGCAGATGGGCTTCGAGCACCGGCGCGAGGTGGTTGGCGAGTTCCGTGAACTTCGCGAGGTCCGACTCGCTGAAGCCTTCGACACGGTCGGTCGAGAAGGTCAGCGCCGGCCAGCGGCCATGCGCCACCGCGACGGAGAGCGCGTAGTAGTCGACGCCGCCTTCGGCCGCGACGTCGTGCAGCACCGGATGGTTCTGCGCCGTCAGCCGGTCGAGCCGGTAGCGCACCGGCCGGCCGGTGACGAGCAGTTCGTGCAGCGGGCTGCCGATGAAGGCCGGCGAGGTCTCGATGCCGTGCGGCCTGCCCTGCTCGTAGGCCGGCTGGTCGCGGCGCCACACCGTGCCCATGGCGCGCAATTGCGGATGGATGGTCTGCAGGCCGATGGTCAGGCGCCACAGCGGCGCGCCCGCTTCGAGCAGGCGCGCACCCAGCGCATCGACCAGCGGCACGACATCGGGCAGCAGCCGGCCCTCGCGCACCAGCCAGTCGAGGACCGGCGCGAGATCCCAGTCGGTCAGGTGACCTGCGTCAGGCACCCAGCACCGCCTGGACCTCCTCGCTCGAGGTGCGGTAGCGCACGGTGGTCGAGAGGTCGGCGATCTTCTCGATGTTGGCCGCGACGTCGTCGACCGTCGCCTGCGGCCCGAGACGCACGCCCGGCCCCTCGCGATATTCGATGCGCGAGAAATAGCCGGCGCCGGCGGCCCAGATGTCGCCGGTGTGCTGGCACTGCTCGCTGCACAGATAGGCGACCATGGGCGAGACGAATTCCGGCTTCATCTTCGCCAGCACCTCGGGCGTCATCAGGTCCTCGGTCATGCGCGTGCCGGCGACCGGCGCCAGCGCGTTGACCATGATGTTGTACTTCTGGCCCTCCAGGCGCAGCGCGTTGACGAAGCCGACCAAGGCCAGCTTGGCGCCGGCATAGTTGGTCTGGCCGAAATTACCGTAGATGCCGGAGTTCGAGGAGGTCACGACGACGCGGCCATAGGCCTTCTGGCGCAGGATCGGCCAGGCGGCGTGGGTCACGTACGCGCTGCCGAGGAAGTGCACCTGCACGACGAAGTCGAAATCCTCCATCGTCATGTTGGGGAACGACTTGTCGCGCAGGATGCCGGCGTTGTTGACGACGATGTCGAGCGTGCCGAAGGCATCGACCGCGGTCTGCACGATGTTCTTCGCGCCCGCCTTGTCGGCGACGCTGTCGTAGTTCGGCACCGCCTGGCCGCCGGCCGCCTTGATCTCGGCCACCACCTTGTCGGCCGCGGCATGGCTGTCGCCGCGCCCGTCGCGCGCGCCGCCCGGATCGTTGACCACCACCTTGGCGCCGCGGCTGGCCAGCAGGAGCGCATGCGCGCGGCCCAGGCCGTTGCCGGCACCGGTGACGATGGCGACGCGGTTGTCGAAACGGATGCTCATGACGGTCCCTCTATTGTTCTGGTCGGCGGGCTATGTAGCACAGGCTCCGGGGGCGCGGGGGTGCCGGCGCCGCCCGATTCTATGGTCTGCGATGGTCGTCGGCCGTTGGCTTCGGGCGCCTGCCGGCGGCGATTTCTATGGGTGGTTATGGATTATGCGGCATGCGCCGGCGCCATCGGCCGGGCCATCGCACCGTCGACCAGCTCCAGGCGCAGCGGCCGGTTGAGCTCGACGGCGACGCCGACGGCCCGCTCGATCGCCGGCAGCACGTCGCGCGCGAGGTCGCGGCCCTGGGCGCGCCAGCGCGCGGCATGAAGCGCGATGTCGGCGGGCACATCGGCGCCCCAGGCGCGCCGCAGCGCCGCGTCGATGGCCCTGTGCCAGGATGCGTCGGCTACTGCATCGGATTCGTCCGATGAGGGGCTCTGCACTGGATTGCTATCGTCGGCAGCAGGCGTTGAGGCAGGAAGCACCTCATCCCGCGGGGCCGTCCGCGGCCCCTGACATGCGTGGGGAGAAGGAAAGCGGCGGCGGGCGCGTTTGCCGACGCGCTGGTGGATCTCCCAGTCCAGAATCGACAGGTATTCGACGTCGTCGACCGTGTAGCGACGCACCAGGCCATGCGCCACCAGCTCCTCGATCATGGCGCGCACCTGCTCGTCGTCGAGCGCGTCGCCGGGAAACACCTGCAGGCGCACGGTGCGCGGCCGCAACGGCTGCACGCCGAAATCGTCGGCGAAATTGCTCAGGCCGAGCAGCAGCAGGCGGGTCATCGGCGCACAGTCGACAACCGCCTCCGAGGTCCAGAATTCGGGCGAGATCAGGCGGGCGCGAGGCATAAGAAGCTCCAGAGGTGAACGCTGGAGGCATTGTGCGCCTGTCTGCCGGAGCGACCTATTTCCGCCTCTACGATTGTCGTGAATTGCCATCGGATGCCGATGGCATATGGGTTTTCCCTTCTCCCCGCGCGGGCGGGGAGAAGGGAAATGGCCTACGCTTCCAGGATGCCCAGCACCTCGTCGACGGCCTTCAGCCCCTCCTCGAGCTGCGCCTCGGTGATGGTGAGCGGCGGCGAGATCACGATCTGGTTCGACCGCACATGGATCTGCACGCCGCGCTCGTTGAACATCGCCTTGATGCGGCCGACCAGCGGGTCGGGCGCGTTCCATTGCACCAGCGGCTCGCGCGTGGCGCGGTCCTTTACCAGCTCCAGGGTCGCCAGCAGGCCCAGGCCGCGCACCTCGCCGACCAGGCGATGCCTGGCCTCCAGCTCCTTCAGGCGGCGCATCAGGTAGACGCCGAGCGTCGCGGCGTTGTCGACCACCTTGTCCTCGATCATCGCCGAGATCGCCGCCACGCCGGCGGCGCAGGACAGCGGGTTGCCGGTCTGCGTCGAGCCGATCGCCACGCTGCGGTCGGAGAATTTCTGTGCGACGGCGTCGCTCATCATCACCGCGCCCAGCGGCAGCACGCCGCCGTTGATGCCCTTGGACACGGTCATCATGTCGGGCACCACGTCGTAGTGCTGCATGGCGAACCACTTGCCGGTGCGGCCGAAGCCGTTGATCACCTCGTCGGCGATCATCAAAATTCCGTACTTGGTGCACAGATCGCGGAGGATCTTGTAGTACTCCGGCGGCGCGATGATCGGGCCGTTGCCGCCGGTGATCGGCTCGAAGATCATCGCCGCGATGGTGTCCGGCCCTTCGGCGAGGATCTGCTCCTCGATGCTGGTGGCGCAGACCACGCCGCAGGACGGGTAGGTCTGCCTGAAGGTGCAGCGGTAGCAGTACGGGTTGGGGAACTTCACCGAGCTGGCGAAATTGTTGGCGCTGGCGCCGCGACGCGGGTCGCCGGAGACGCCCAAGGTCGTCAGGCCCGTGCCGTGATACGAGCGGTAGCGCGACATCACCTTGGGCCGGCCGGTGACCATGCGCGCGAAGGTCAGCGCCGCCTCGTTGGCCTCGGTGCCGGAGTTCATGAAGAAGAAGGTGTTGAGATCACCCGGCGTCACCGTCGCCAGCAGGCGCGACAGCTCCTCGCGCGGCTCGTTGCGATAGAACGGCGAGATGAAGCAGAGCTTCTCGGCCTGCGCCTTGATGGCATCGACGATGCGGCGGTCCTGGTGGCCCAGGTTGACGTTGAAGAGCTGCGCCGTGAAGTCGAGCCAGCGCTTGCCCGAATCGTCGTAGAAATAGACGCCCTCGGCGCGCGTCACCCGCGGCGAGCCGAACGTGTCCTTGATCGAGGACCAGGCATTGATGCTGACGCCCTCGGGCTCGTTGCGCAGGGCGGGCGAAATCTGGTTCACGGAACGGGTCCTCGCGGCGGCTGGGATGTCCCCGCACCGTAGGGCCTCAGTCGATTGCGGCCAAGGGGCGACAGACCGATTCCAGCGAGCGGCGCTCGGCCGCGACGCCCCAGCGCCATTGCACAAAGGCCGCGATCAGCATCAGCACCGCGCCGGCGAGGTAGCCGTAGGCGAGATGCGGGCGCGAGCCGGTGTCGATCAGCGCGCCGAAGATCGCCGGACCGGCGACACCGCCGATGCCGGTGCCGATGGCGTAGAAGATCGCGATCGCCACCGCGCGCAGCTCCAGCGGGAAGGTCTCGGACACGGTGAGATAGGCCGAGCTGGCCGCCGCCGAGGCGACGAAGAAGATCACCGACCAGGCGATGGTCTGCGTCGTGGCGTCGAGGTAGCCGGCCGAGAACAGCCAGGCGGTGGCCGCCAGCAGGATGCCCGACACGGCATAGGTCAGCGCGATCATGGTGCGCCGGCCCACCGAGTCGAAGAGCGGGCCGAGGATCAGCGGGCCCAGCAGATTGCCCACCGCGAAGGGAATGATGTACTGGCCGACGCTGTCGGACGGCACGCCGTAGAAATCGGCCAGCACCAGCGCGTAGGTGAAGAAGATCGCGTTGTAGAAGAAGGCCTGCGCCGCCATCAGCACCAGCCCGACGACGGCGCGTTGCCGATGCAGGTCGAAGAGCACGTGCACGACCTCGCCGACCTGCAGGCGCTCACGGGCGCAGAGCTTGAGCGTCGGCACCGGCGCCGGGTCGAAGCGATGGCCGCGGCCGGTGACCCAGGTCTCGATGTCGTCGATGATCTTGCGCGCTTCCGGGACACGGCCGTGCAATACCAGCCAGCGCGGACTCTCGGGGATCCACAGCCGCATCAGCAGGATCAGCACGCCCAGCACGGCGCCGATCAGGAAGGCCAGGCGCCAGCCGTGGTCGGGCGCGAAATGCGCCGGATCGAGCAGCACCGCCGAGCCGCCCGCGCCGATCAGCGCACCCAGCCAGAAGCAGCCGTTGATCGCCAGGTCGGTGCGGCCGCGCACCCGCGCCGGGATCAGCTCCTGGATGGTCGAGTTGATCGCGGTGTACTCGCCGCCGATGCCGGCGCCGGTGAGGAAACGGAAGACGACGAAGCTCCAGAAATCCCACGAGAACGCCGTCGCCGCCGTGGCCACGACGTAGAGCGCCAGCGTGACGAAGAACAGCTTGCGGCGGCCCAATATGTCGGTGAGCCAGCCGAAGCCCAGCCCACCCAGCACCGCGCCGGCGAGATAGGCGCTGCTCGCCAGGCCGATCTGGGTGTTGGTGAACTGCAGCACCGGGCTCTGCTTCAGCGCGCCGGCGAGGGTGCCCGCCAGGGTCACCTCCAGCCCGTCCAGCGCCCAGGTGACGCCCAGCGCGACCACGACCAGGGTATGGAAGCGGCCCCACGGCAGCCGGTCGAGCCGGGCCGGGATGTCAGTCTCGATGATCCGGCCGGTGACGCCGGTCGCAGCTGCATCCGCCATGTCGGAGGACCCTCCCTGCCCTACAAACGACACAGCAGGCCGCCGGTGCCTTGAATGCCCCCCACTTTATGGCCATTGTCCGGGCACAGCGCATTTGCCCGATCCGGAGCCCGTCATGGCCCTCGCCGCCCCCTCTCGACCGCCGCAGGTCGACGCCACCATCGCCGAGCTCAAGGCCATGCTCGGCGACCGGCTGAGCACGGCGCATGCCGTGCGCGAGCAGCACGGCAAGGATATCAGCTATCACGAGGCCCCGCTGCCCGATGCCGTGGTCTTCGCCGAATCGGCCGAGGAGGTGCAGAAGATCGTGCAGATCTGCGCCCGCCACGGCACGCCGATCATCCCCTACGGCACCGGCACCTCGCTGGAAGGCCACATCAGCGCGCCCAATGGCGGCATCTCGCTCGACGTCAGCCGCATGAACAAGGTGCTGAAGGTCAACGAGGCCGATCTCGACGTCGTCGTGCAGCCCGGCGTCACACGCAAGCAGCTCAACGAATACATCCGCGCCACCGGCCTGTTCTTCCCGATCGATCCCGGCGCCGATGCCTCGATCGGCGGCATGGCCAGCACGCGTGCGTCGGGCACCAACGCGGTGCGCTACGGCACCATGCGCGAGAACGTGCTGGCGCTGCAGGTGGTGACGCCGGACGGACGCCTGATGCGCCTGGGCCGACGCTCGCGCAAGTCGAGCGCGGGCTACGACATGGTGAAGCTGTTCGTCGGCTCCGAAGGCACGCTGGGCGTCATCACCGAGATCACCCTGCGCCTCTACGGCATCCCCGAATCGATGGTCGCGGCGACCTGCGCGTTCGACAGCCTCGAGGGCGCGGTCAACACCGTCATCCAGACGATCCAGTCCGGCATCCCGGTCGCGCGCATCGAGCTGATGGACACCGAGACGGTGGACACGGTGAACAAGTATTCCAAGCTCAGCCTGCCGAACAAGAACCTGCTGCTGCTCGAATTCCACGGCACCGAGGCCGGCACCCGGGAGCAGGCCGAGATGGTGCAGGCGCTCGCCGCCGAGAACGGCGGCGGCGACTTCGCCTGGACCGGCCAGGCCGAGGAGCGCAGCAAGATGTGGCAGGCGCGCCACGACGCCGCCTGGGCCGCCAAGGCCGCCAGGCCGGGCTGGGGCATGTGGGCGACCGATGTGTGCGTGCCGATCTCCAACCTCGCCGAATGCATCCTCGAGACCCAGAAGGACATCGTCGCCAACGGCCTCTACGCGCCCATCGTCGGCCATGTCGGCGACGGCAATTTCCATCTCACGATGATGGTCGACCCGAACGATCCGACCTACCTGCCGCGGGCGGAAGGCCTCAACGACCGCATGATCGCGCGGGCACAGAACCTCGGCGGCACCTGCACCGGCGAGCACGGCGTGGGCATCGGCAAGATCAAGTACCTCTACGCCGAGCACGGCGAGGCGGTGAGCCTGATGCGCGCCGTGAAGAAGGCGATCGACCCCGAGAACATCATGAACCCGGGCAAGATCTTCGGGCCGATGAACTGAGCTGCTTCATTCATGGGGTTTCGGTGGCGGTGATGGCCGCGAAGCCACTTCGGCGCCGCGCCTTCGCCGCCGCCATGGCCGCGACGATCGTGGTGCCCGCACAAGCGCAGCCGCCGTTGCCCGCGCCTCCCTGCGGCACTGTCGCCGTTCCCGATTACAGCCCGCCCGGCACGCCGCCCGCGATCGCCAGCTGGCACAAATCCGATCTCAAGTCCTGGCAGCCGGCGCCATGCCTGGGCTGGTCGGGCAAAAGCCGCAGCGCCGAAGCTCTCGCCGCGACGTTCCGCTTTGCCGGGAGCGAGGACGAGCTTCTGGCGCGCATCGGCAATCTCGCCCTGCACCCGGCGATCAAATACTGGTCCACCACCCGCCGGGCATGGCGGCCGCTGGTGATCAGCGCGGAGGTCGTCGACGGCATCGACGGCAAGCCGATCGCCTCTGCGCTCGCACCCGGGGCCTTCGTCCCCGACGTCGTGATCTACTACGCGGAGACGACGCACGACACGGGTCGAACGGTCTATCGCCTCAAGACACTGGCGCGATCGCCCGGCCACATCGTGCTGGCGACGGACAATGCCACGGCCATCCGGATCTGGGGTGTTACGCTTTTCGAGCCTGGCGCCCTTCAGGCCGTGACGTTTCTCGACGAGCGCGACGATCACCTCTGGGGCTACTACGCCATCACCCGAGCCGGCGGGCGAACCAGCTTCCTGGCCGAGCAGGGCGAAGCCTCCTTCATCAATCGCCTCGTGGCGCTCTATCGCCACATCGCGGGCCTGCAGACCGACGCCGAGCCTCCCGCGCGGAGATAGGGGGAGCCCCAACGAAAACGGCGCGCCCCTCGGCGCGCCGCTCGAGTCGATGAAGCGCGACGCTATTTCGCGCACTGCACCATGATCTCGACCTTCAGCCCCGGTGCGGCGAGCTTGGCCTCGACGGTGGCGCGCGCCGGCGTGTTGCCGGGCGCGACCCAGGCGTCCCACACCTCGTTCATCTGGCTCCAGGTGGCGATGTCGGTGAGCCAGATATTGGCCGAGAGGATCTTGCTCTTGTCGGTGCCCGCCTTGGCGAGCAGCGCGTCGATCTTGTCGAGGATCTGCTTGGTCTGGCCCTTGACGTCGGCCTTGCTGTCGTCGGCGGTGAGGCCGGCGAGATAGACGGTGTTGCCGTGCACGACCGCCTGGCTCATGCGCGGACCGGCGTTGATGCGTTCGACCATGGTGCTCTTCCCTCCGTTTGAGCGGATACGGGCGCACCCTAGCAAACAAGTCGTGACGGAGTCAGCGCGGCAGCAGCCCGGCGGGATCGACCGGCTTGTTGCGGTGACGGATCTCGAAATGCAGCTGCGGCTCCGAGGCGCCGCCCGAGGTGCCGACGGTGCCGATGGTCTGGCCCTTCTTCACCGTCGCGCCCTTGGCGACCGACATCTTGTCGAGATGGGCATAGGCCGTGATGTAGCCGCCGGCGTGACTCACCAGCAGCAGGTTGCCCAGGCCGCGCACCTCGTTGCCGGCGTACACCACCGTGCCGCCATCGGCCGCCTTCACCGGCGTGCCCGATGCGGCGGCGATGTCGATGCCGTCGTTCTGCTGGCCGCCGGCGCGCGGGCCGAAGCCCGCGACGGTGCGGCCACGCACCGGCCAGTCGAAGCGCGCCGCCGCGGCGGGCAACGCGGAGGCCGGCGGCGCCAGGTGCGGCACCGGATCGGCCGCCGGTGGCGGCGCGGCCGATGTCGGCGGCGTGGGGGCGACCGATGTCGGCGGTGTGGGTCCGCCCGTCGGCGGCGGCAGGTCGGTGGATTCGACGCGGCCGCTCGCCGGCGGCGGTCCGCTCGGCGGCGAT
>CAYNOF010000061.1:0-1916 GCA_964398335.1 uncultured Rhizobiaceae bacterium | reverse complement strand
AACCTGTTCGAGGCGGTGGCCGCGCATATCGAGCGCGCGCACCAGGCCAATCGGCGCGTGCTGGTCGCCGGCTACAGCGAGGGCTCGGTCGAACGCCTGCGCACCCTGCTGCGCGATCACGGCGTCGCCGCGCCGACGCCGGTCGCCGATTATCCGACCGCATCCAGCCTGCCGGCGGGCGCGGTCGGCATGGCGGTGCTGCCGATCGAGAACGGCTTCACGCTCGGCGCGCTCGAGGTGATCGGCGAGGAGGACATCCTCGGCGATCGCCTGTCGCGGCCCAAGCCCAAGCGCCGGCCGTCGGAGCGCTTCATTGCCGAGGCCTCGGCGCTCGCAGAGGGCGACCTGATCGTGCATCGCGAGCACGGCATCGGCCGCTACGACGGCCTGGTTGCGGTCGAGGTCGGCGGCGCGCGGCATGTCTGCCTGAAGCTGGTTTACGACGGCGGTGACAAGCTCGTCGTGCCGGTCGAGAACATCGACGTGCTCAGCCGCTACGGCGCATCGGACGGGCCGGTGGCGCTGGACCGGCTGGGTGGCGCGGGCTGGCAGTCGCGCTCGGCGCGCCTGAAGCAGCGCATCGCCGACATGGCCGACCGCCTGATCAAGATCGCCGCCGAGCGCGCGGTGAAGAGCGGCGATGTGATGGCCCCCCCGGAAGGGCTCTACGACGAGTTCTGCGCGCGTTTCCCCTATGCCGAGACCGACGACCAGCTGAACGCGATCTCCGACGCGATCGAGGATCTCGCCGGCGGCAAACCGATGGACCGCCTGGTCTGCGGCGATGTCGGCTTCGGCAAGACCGAGGTGGCGCTGCGCGCGGCGTTCGTCGCGGCGATGTCGGGCAAGCAGGTCGCGGTCGTGGCGCCGACGACCCTGCTGGCGCGCCAACATCACCGCACCTTCCTCGAACGCTTCGCCGGCTTCCCGGCGCGCATCGGCCGGCTGTCGCGGCTGGTGCCGGCCAAGGAAGCGGCCGAGACGCACAAGGGGCTGAAGGACGGCACCGTCGACATCGTCATCGGCACCCACGCGCTGCTCAGCAAGAGCATCGAGATCCCCAATCTCGGCCTGCTGATCGTCGACGAGGAGCAGCATTTCGGCGTCGCCCACAAGGAGCGGCTGAAGGAGCTCAAGGCCGACGTCCATGTGCTGACGCTGACCGCGACGCCGATCCCGCGCACGTTGCAGCTTGCTTTGACCGGCGTGCGCGACATGAGCCTGATCGCCACGCCGCCGGTCGACCGCCTCGCCGTGCGCACCTTCGTCACGCCGGTCGATCCCGTGGCGATCCGCGAGGCGCTGCTGCGCGAGCAGTATCGCGGCGGCCAGAGCTTCTACGTCTGTCCGCGCATCGAGGATCTCGACGGCGTCGCCGCCTCGCTGCGCGAGCTGGTGCCGGAGATCCGCTTTGCCACGGCGCATGGCCGGCTGGCGCCGACGGCGCTGGAAGACACCATGCAGAACTTCACCGAGGGCAAGTTCGACCTGCTGCTGTCGACCAACATCGTCGAAAGCGGGCTGGACATCCGCAACGCCAACACCCTGGTGATCCATCGTGCCGACATGTTCGGCCTGGCCCAGCTCTACCAGCTGCGCGGCCGAGTCGGGCGCGGCAAGACCCGCGCCTATTGCTATCTCACCGTGCCGCCGGGCCGCGCGCTCAACGAGGCGGCGTCGAAGCGGCTGGAGGTCATGCAGACGCTCGATACGCTGGGCGCCGGCTTCCAGCTCGCCAGCCACGACCTCGACATCCGTGGTGCCGGCAACCTGCTGGGCGAGGAGCAGTCCGGCCATATCCGCGAGGTGGGCATCGAGCTCTACCAGCAGCTGCTGGAGGAGGCGGTCGAGGCGGCACGCGGTCAGGCGCGCGAAGCGGCGCGGCAGGCGGCCGACTGGTCGCCGCAGATCAACCT
>CAYNOF010000060.1:0-9369 GCA_964398335.1 uncultured Rhizobiaceae bacterium | reverse complement strand
CTGGACCGGCGGCGGGCGCCCTGCTGGCGGCGCCGCTGATCATGCTGAGCGTGCTGGCGCTGATCCTGGACGTCAGCATCGCCGGCTCGACGTTGATCGCCAGCGTGCCGATGCTGCTGTGCGCCGGCGCGCTGCTGCCGGCGGTGATCGTCGGCCGCCGCCCGGCGCTGGCGGTCTGGCCGGCTGCCGGCGTCCTCGTCGCCGGTTTCGCCGTCGTGCTGACGTCGGGCCTGGTGACGCCGAGCGAGCTGGTCGCCGTCCTGCTGGTGCCGGCGATCGCGGCGGCAATCGCCGGCTATCTCGGCGCCGTGCCGCCGGTGCGCGACGCCTGGCTGCAGCGAGCCGCGGCCGACCTCGGCGGGCTGATTCTCGCGCTGATGGCGCTCAATCTCGTCACCGTTGTCTTGTCGGCGGTTCCCCCGATCGTCGATGCGCGGCGGGAACTGGCCGGCGTGATGCCCGCGGCCATGCTGTCGCTGACCTTCATCGCCTACATCGTCGTGGCGTCCTTCACCGCACCGCTGGCCAGCGTGGCCATCGTGCTGATCATGATCAGCGCGGCCTATGGCGGCGGTGTGCCGGCCGACATCCTGGTCGTCGGTCTGGCCGTCGCCGCGCTGCAGACCTCGGTCACCCGCGGCACCGCGCGCGAAGCGGCGCCGTCGCCCGGCTCGGTCGCACTGCCGCCGCGACAGGCGGCATGGGCGCAAACCCTGATCATGATCGTCATCACGGCATTTGCCGTCGCCTCCATCCTCGGCTGGATCTGAGGCTCAGCGTGCGCGCAGGACGCAGTCCCAGACATGGGCGCGCATGAACGAGTCGAGCGCCGACCGGCCGCCGTTGAAGGCGTTGCGATCGACCGGCTGGCCGTCGATGCGCGAGACCGGCAGAAGATCGGTCGCGGTGCGCTCGCCGTCGGTGTACTGCCACAGCGCGAAGCTGCGCCACGGCAGGCCATCGAGCCTGGGCCCTGACCCGTCGCGCAGCAGGCCGGCGCCCTCCGCGCGCAGGCTGGCGACCCACAGGGGCTGGCTGCCGAGCAATTGCCAGAGTCCCGGCCGCTCGGCGATGTCGCCCTGCCGATCCCTCAGGAAGTTCTCGTAGCTGTAGATCAGGATCGGCTTGCCGGTGCGCGCGATCACCCGGCGGATGAAATTGCCGAGCTCGACCGGCGACATGAAATTGTCGGGATCGCTGGTCGTGGGCTCCCAGTCGACCGCCAGCAGGATGCGCCGGTTCGCCGACGACAGCCGGTCGCACGCCCCCTTCACGACCTTGAGGAAATCGTCGGCCTGCTGCGTCCCGGTGCCGGTGCGCGTGCCCACGTGGTAGGCACCCAGTCCGAAGCCATGCGCGGCGGCCTGCGCCAGGCGCTCCTCGAAGCGGAAATCGGCGTCACTGAAATTGCCGATGTCGAGACCAATGGTGGCGCGATGGATGATGACCGATACCGCATGACGGATGCGCATGCGCGCATCGATCGTGATCTCGTTGTGGCTCGACAGGTCGACGACGCTGGTCGTGAGCTGTTGCGCCGGCGCCTCGCCCGGCAGGAAGAAGCCGACAACCAGTGCCAGTGCCCTAACGTAACCGCGCATCGCCCAGCAACTCGAGGAAATGCGCCGCGGCCTGGATGTCGGCGCGCAGGCGCTGGTGACGCATCGTGGCTTCGGTGTCGGCGCCCCAGCGCTCGATCTCGAACAGCGCATCGAGCTCGGCGGCCTCGAACGCCGCGCCGCCCCCGAGCCGCCGGTCGGAAACCGCCAGGGCCAATACGACCGAGCCCATCCAGGTCGTGAGGTTGTAGAGCGATGCCAGGGCGAGATCGCCATGCGCGGCCACCGCCGCGCCGACGCGCTCGAGCGCCTCGGGTGTTTGCGTGCGCAGGATCACGCCCGAGGCCGGCTCCAGCCGCGCGCCGAAACGCTCGCCGAGCCATGCCAGCAACGGGTCCCAGAGCTTGCATTGGCGCGCCACCAGCGAATCGGGATCGGTGGCGCGATAGCACAGCAGGTCGGAGCCGGCATATTTCGCGGTGTCGGCGATGACCTTGTCGCGCTGGCCGGGCACGCGCTCCAGCCCGGTCGCCGCCAGCCGCATCAGCGGCATCTGCAACGGCTTGATCTCGCCGCCCGCCGGTTGCGCCTCCCATTCCGCGGCGATCGCGCGCGCCAGGTTTTCGGTCGGCACGACGACGGGTGTGCCGCCCGGGGCGCGGATCGGCCTGCCGTCGAGGCGCACGTCGAAGCCGCCTTCGACTGCCGCTGCGCTGGCGGTCGTGTAGAAGCGCTTCATCGCGGCCGACGCGGCGGGCGGGGCGGACGATCCACGGGGATCACCGGCGGCTGCGGCAATTGCAGGCGCATCAGCGGCCGCAGCCCTTCGATCTGCGCGGCCACGCGGGCACAGGCATTGGGCGGCGCGCTGCCCGCCGTCGCGCCGGCGGGCAGTCGGCCCGCGGCCGTCATCGCCGCAGTAAGGCTGGGAATACGGGCCAGCGGCGGCACGCCCGGCGGCAGCTTGTTGGCGCCGAGGTCGTTCTCGCCCGACACGTGCGCGAGCGTGCCCTTGATGCGCAGCGGCATGGCGATGTGCAACAGCGCGGTCTCGCGCGGCTCGGGCCACAGCACGATCTCGAGCTGCTCGTTGCGCATATGCAGGTAGCCGCCACCCACCGCCGTGACGCGCGGTCCGTCCAGCGCAAAGCGGCGCAGGTTGACCACGCCATTGTTGATGTCGGCGCGGCCGGCCATGCAGTTGATGCGCCCACTGTCGCGTTCGCCAAAGGACAGCAGCTTCTTCCATTCCGCCGGGAAGACCGGCAGCGCATCCGGCGCCATCACACCCGACGATGCGGCGAATTCGAGGCTGCCGGTGGCAACGCCCATGGCGTCGCGCAAGGAGCGGCCGGTGCCGCGCAGGCGCAGATCGATGTCGGCGGCCAGATCGCTGAAGCCGGTGCCGAAGCCCAGCAGGGTCAGGATCTCGTTGAGCGGCACGCGCGAGGACGTGGCGTTGATCGTGGTCACCGGATTGTTCGGCGTGACGTCGAGTTGCACATCGATGCCGGCCTGGCCGCCGCCGATGGTCGCCGCCGGCCGGAAGGCGAGCTTGCCGTTGCTGAGCGCCAGGGCAACCGACAGGTCCTGAACCTTGACCGACATGCCCAGAAGTTCGGCAACCTTGACGCTGATCGAGATGTTCCAGCGCCGGATCGTCTCCACCGGATAGGGATCGGCCGGAATCACCCGCTGATCGGCCGACGGTGGCGGCGCCACGGTCGCCCCGGGGGGCACGATCGGGCTCACGCCCGGCGGCGTGACCAGTGGCGGCGGCGGCGGCGCGCGCAGGTCGGCCAGCTCGAGCTTGTCGGCCGCGAGGTTGAGCGCCAGCACCGGGCGGTTCTGGCGGTCATGGCGCAGCGTGAGGTCGCCCTTGGCGATGCTGGAGCCGATGCGCAGCTCGGCGATCTCGACCTTGGTGACGGCGCGCGGATTGGACAGCTTGAAGTTCAGCGTGACCGGCGCGGTTTCCGGGAACGACACGCCCAGCAGCGGCGCCAGCGCGGCCATCGAGCGCGCCTCGATCAGGCCGTTGATCGCCACCGCCTTGCTGGTCGCGGATCCGTTGATCGACACGGCGCCGACGCCGAACTTGCCCTCGAGCTTCAGCTCGCCCGGCAGGCCGCGCATCCAGCCGTCGAAGGTGCCGGCGCGGCCGGCCAGGGTCATCGGCTCGCCGCCGTTGATCTTGCCGGCGAAGTCGATGGTAAAGGCCGTGTTGCTCGCCGAGGCCGTGCCGGCGAAGCGCTCGACGGTCACGACCAGGGTCGGGCGGTCGGTGGTCTCGCGCAGGGTCAGCGTCGAATTGCGCGCCTCGATGCGGTTGATCCACGGCAGGGATGGGATGGTGCGCAGGCGCAACGAGCGGTGCTCGCTGGGATGGGGGCCGGAGCCTTCGACCGGCGGCGTCATCTCCAGGTTGGAACGGCCATTGGCGTCGCGTTCGACCAGGATATCGGCGCCCGTGAGCTCGATGCGGCCGATGCGCATCTCGCCCAGCAGCAGCGAGATCGGATCGAGGTGGAGGACTGCCCTGGAGATGCGTGCCATCTCCGGGCGCGTGCCGCCTTCCATGTTGGACAGCGTGACGTTCTCGGCCACCGCCGAGGGCGAGAGGGTGAAGTTGATCCTGAGCTGGCCCTTGATCGCCAGCTCGCGCCCGGTGGCGCGGCGCACCTGGTCGATGATCTGGTTCTGGTAGCGGCTGAGATCGCGCGTGCTGGCCCAGACATACAGGCCAGCCGGCGCCAGCAGGGCCACGAGAAGGCCCGCGCCTGCAATCATCAGCCAGCGTCTGAGACGTCCCATCGTCCGCCGAATGCGCCTGCCGGGGGGTGGCTGCGCTTGTCTTGGTTAGCGGGTGCCGACGACCGCCACATCGCGCGGCGGCGAGAACCCGTATGCTTTCATTGTACTCCGAAAATGGGGCGGTGGTTCGGCAAACAGATCGAGCCGCCCGCCCCCGGGATGCGGCATGACCAGCCGGGCGGCATGCAGGTGCAGCCCCGCCTCTGCCTCGGGCAGAGCGCCCTCGCCGCCGGGCCGCGCGCCGTACTTGGTGTCGCCGAGGATCGGCGTGCCCAGCGCCGCGCAATGGGCACGCAACTGGTGCGTTCGGCCGGTCAGCGGTCGTAGCACCACCAGTGCGACATGCTTGCCCACGGTGTCGACGACCACGTAGTCGGTGACGGCGTCGTCGCCCTCCTCGTGGTCCACCGCCATCGACTCGCGGCCGTGGCGGCCCACGGCGGTCTTGGCCAGGGGCAGGTCGATGCGGCCCTTCTCGGCCTTGGGGACGCCGGCCAGGATCGCCCAGTAGAGCTTGGTGGTGTCGCGGCGGCGGAAAGCCTCGGCGAGCTTCGCTGCCGCGCCCGCGGTGCGGCCCAGCACCAGCAGGCCGCTGGTATCGCGGTCGAGGCGATGCACCAGCCGAGGCCGCTCCTTGGCCTCGAACTGCAGCGCGTCGAGCATGCCGTCGATATGCACCGAGGTGCGGCTGCCGCCCTGCACCGCCAGACCCGGCGGCTTGTTCAACACCAGCACCAGCGGATCGCGATGCACGATGCGGGCCTTGAGGTCCTCGATCAGGCCGGCGGGTGCGGCGATGGTCCGCGGCGGCTTGTCGGCGGGTTGCCCCTGGAGCGGCGGGATGCGGATCACCTGACCGGCCGCCACCCTATCGCCGGACTTGGCGCGCCGGCCGTCCAGCCGGATCTGGCCGCCGCGCAGCAATTGCTCCAGCCGGCCATGGGTCAGCTCGGGGTGATGGCGGCGGAACCAGCGATCGAGGCGGATATCGGCATCGTCGGCCTCGACCGTGACCTGCCGCACGCCTGATGCACCGGGGTCGCTCATGGCGCGAGGGTATCGCATGGACGGCGCCTGCCGGCTATCGTCGGGCGATGGGCGATCTGGCGCTGGCGGCCGAATTCGAGCGGCTCACCTTCGATACGCTGACCCCGGTATCGCCCCTGGCGCCGCCGCCGGCGCGCATCACGGCGCGGCTGTACCGTCCCGAGGGTGCGAGCCGGCCGGTGCCGGCGATGGTGATCCTCAGCAGCAGCGCCGGCGTGCAGCGCCATCGCGAGCTCTATTACGCCCAGCGCCTGGCGGAAGTGGGCATCGCCGCCTGCGTGGTCGACAGCTTCGGGCCGCGCGGCGTGCGCTCGACCGTGGCCGACCAGAGCCGGGTCTCGGCCTTCCAGATGGAATGCGACGCCGTCGCCGCCCTGCGCCTGCTGCGCGAGGATCCGGCGGTCGACGGGGCGCGCATCGGCATCATGGGCGTCTCCAAGGGCGGCGTCGCGGCGATCAACGCCGCCGTCGCGGTGCGCCGGCAGTGGCGCGGCGTCGCGGAGGTCTTCGCCCTGCATGTCGGCATCTGCCCGGGCTGCGTGGCCCAGCATCGCGATGCCTCGACCACCGGCCGCCCGGTCTTCTTCATGCTGGCCGAGCACGACGACTACACGCCGGCCCATTTCGCCATCGACTACGCCCAGCGCATGCGCGCCACCGGCAACGCGCGCATCCGGGTCAAGGTCTACAAGGCGCATCACGGCTGGGAGTCGATCGGGCCGGTCTACGCCGTCGCCAATGCCCAGAACTACTCCCGCTGCGCCAATCTGATCGAGGATGACGGCCGGCATTTCGTGGCGGCGGCCGGGCAGGCGATGAGCGAGGCCGAGTATCGGCTCTGGGTCCGGGACAACGGCCTGCTCGATTTTGGGGCACATGCCGGCGGCGGGTCGGTGGCGTTGAGAGATCGAGCCACTGGCGATTTGCTGTCGTTTCTGTCCTCACACTTTGGGGAGTGACACTGCGCACCTTTGCAGGTGCGGGCTCATTCACATATAAAAGACCCTCAAATAAGGGGGAGTAATACCTTGCGGTTCCTGTCTGTAGCTGCCCGCGTTGCATCCCTCGTGCAACTGGGCATCGCAGCCACCGGCTTCGTCGTCATCCTGGCCGCATCGGCGGCAGCCCAGAACGACGCAGTCTCATCGGCCCTGCGCGAGCGGGTCAAGCAGGCGGTCCAGGCTTCCACCGACTACGCCGCACCCATCCACGCGGCGATCGAGAAGTACTACCAGGACCGCGCCTTCGAGCCGGTGTGGCGCAAGGACGGCCGCCGGACCGACAAGGCGACCGCCCTGCTCGCCGCCCTGCGCGGCCTGACGGCGGACGGGCTGGAGCCCGAGGATTACGACGTCTCGGCCGCCGAGAAGCTGCTGGATTCGGACACGCCGCTCGACAACGCCCGCGGCGAGTTCCTGCTGACCCGCGGCCTCGTCCTGGCCGCCGCCGACCTGTCGAGCGGCCGGGTCAACGCCAATGCGCTGGACAAGGACATGGCGCCCAGCCAGCGCAAGCCGGACTACGCCGCGCTGCTGAAGGGCGGCATGGCGAACGACGACCCCAAGGCCTTCCTCGACGGCCTGGCGCCGCAGGGCGAGCAGTATCCGGCACTGAAGAAGGCGCTGGTCGAGTGGCGCGAGAAGGCCAAGACGGTGCGCTACACCACCGTTCCGGGGGTGACCGGCCTGATCAAGCCCGGCGCGACCGACGAGCGCATCGCCGTCCTCCGCAAGCGCCTGGCCGAGACCGAGCCCGACGTGCCGGCGCCCGGTCCCCAGGGCGCCAATTACTACGACGATGGTCTGGTCGCCGCCGTGAAGCGGTACCAGGACCAGCACAATCTCAGCGTCGACGGCGTGATCGGCGGCAAGACGGTGTTCTCGCTGAACATCCCGGTCGAGGAGCGCGTGCAGCAGATCGTCGCCAACCTCGACCGCCGCCGGTGGGCGCCGGAGATCCCGGGCGATCGCTTCGTGATGATCAACGCCGCCAACTATTCGATGTACTTCTACGACGAGGGCAAGGTCGCCTTCCGCAGCAAGGTCATCGTCGGCACGCCCAAGGACCAGACGCCGGAGGTCAGCAGCACGCTGATCACCTTCCAGACCAATCCCTACTGGACGGTGCCCAGCTCGATCGCCGGCGAGGAGTACCTGCCGATGCTGCAGCGCGACCCCTACGCGCTGCAGCGCTCGAACATGAAGATCTTCGCCGACTGGTCGAGCAACACCGAGGTCGATCCCGGCTCGATCGACTGGAGCTCGATCAACCCCAAGGCCTTCCCCTACCGCATCCGCCAGGAGCCGGGGGCGGGCAACGCGCTGGGCTACATCTTCTTCGGCTTCCAGAACCGGTTCGGCATCTACATGCACGACACCGCCTCGCGCTTCCTGTTCGGCGAGGGCAGCCGCAATTTCAGTCACGGCTGCATCCGCCTGCAGAACCCCTTCGACTTCGTCGAGGCGGCGTTCAAGAGCAGCGCGATGAAGGCGCGTGTCTCGGCGATGGCCAACTCGGGCGCACAGGCGAGCTTCGGCTTCGACAAGCCGATCGGCATCCACGTCACCTACCAGACGGTGTTCGCCGACGAGGCCGGCACGGTCCAGCTCCGCGACGACGTCTACGGCCGTGACCGCAAGGTCTACGCCGCCATGAAGCGCACCCGCATGCTGGAGAAGCGCTCGTCTTAGTCTTTGGGAGCGCCGGCGCTCCCAGCAAGACAAGTCATCAGGAGCCACGCTGGGCGCGCAGACGCGCCCAGTACTCGATGCGCTTGAGGATCTCGCGCTCGAAGCCGCGCTCGACCGGCCGGTAGAACTCCTGGCGCGCCATGCCGTCGGGGAAATAGTTCTGGCCCGAGAAGGCATCGGGCGCGTTGTGGTCGTAGTCGTAGCCCTTGCCGTAGCCGATCTCCTTCATCAGCCGCGTCGGCGCGTTGAGGATGTGCATCGGCGGCATCAGCGAGCCGGTTTCCTTCGCCGCGCGATTGGCCGCGCCGATTGCGACGTAGGCGGCGTTCGATTTCGGGGCGGTGGCGAGATAGATCACCGACTGGGCGATCATCAGCTCGCCCTCGGGCGAGCCCAGCCGCTCATAGGCATCCCACGCCGCCAAGGTCTGCAGCAGCGCCTGCGGATCGGCCATGCCGATATCCTCCGACGCGAAGCGCACCAGGCGGCGCACGACGTAGAGCGGGTCCTCGCCGCCCTGCAGCATGCGCGCGAACCAGTAGAGCGCGGCATCGACGTCCGACCCGCGCAGCGATTTGTGCAGCGCGCTGATCAGGTTGTAGTGGCTCTCCTGCGCCTTGTCGTAGATCGGCGCGCGCTTCTGCATCAGCGCCGCCAGCCCCTGCGCGTCGAGCGGCGTCTGGTCCTTCAGCTCGAAGAGCTGCTCGGCCATGCCCAGCAGGTAACGGCCGTCGCCGTCGGCCATGGCGCAAAGCGCGTCGCGGCCAGCCTCGTCGAGCGGCAGCGGCCGGGCCATCGCCTGCTCGGCGCGCTGGATCAGCAGGCGCAGCGCGGCATCGTCGAGACGCCGCAGCACCAGCACCTGGCAGCGCGACAGCAGCGCGGCGTTGAGCTCGAAGGACGGGTTCTCAGTCGTAGCGCCGACCAAGGTGACGGTGCCGTCCTCGACATAAGGCAGGAATCCGTCCTGCTGGGCGCGATTGAAGCGGTGAATCTCGTCGACGAACAGCAGCGTGCCCTGCCCCGCCGCGCGCCGGCTACGCGCCGCCTCGAAGACCCTGCGCAGGTCGGCGACGCCGGAGAACACCGCCGACAGCGGCTCGAAATGCAGATTGACGCGATCGGCCAGGAGCCGCGCGATCGTCGTCTTGCCGCAGCCCGGCGGCCCCCACAGGATCAGCGAGGCAAGCTTCTTCGCCGCCAGCATCCGCCCCAGCGGCCCGTCGGACCCGAGCAGATGATCCTGCCCCAGCACCTCC
>CAYNOF010000059.1:0-7441 GCA_964398335.1 uncultured Rhizobiaceae bacterium | reverse complement strand
AGCCCAGCCTGGTGAGCAGCATCTTCAGCTGGCCGTAGGTGCAGTTTTGTGCCTCGTCGATCAGCACGAAGGCGTTGTTCAGCGTCCTGCCGCGCATGAAGGCGACCGGCGCGATCTCGATCGTGCCGTCGTCGAGCGCCGAGCGCAGGCGCTTGGGCCCCATGCGGTCGTTGAGCGCGTCGTAGAGCGGGCGCAGGTAGGGGTCGAGCTTCTCGCGCATGTTGCCGGGCAGGTAGCCGAGATTCTCGCCGGCCTCGACCGCCGGACGCGACAGCACGATGCGCGCGATGCGGCCTTCCTCAAGCGCCTCGACCGCCGCCGTGATCGCCAGGTAGGTCTTGCCGGTGCCGGCCGGCCCCAGCGCCAGGGTCAGCGCCTGCTTGCCGATCGCCTCCATCAGGACGCGTTGGTTGTCGCTGCGCGGGCGGACTTTTCGGAGATAGCGCTGGTCGCGATCGGCGTCGTTGGCCGCCCCCTGCCGGTCGGCGTCGAACACCAGCGTATGGATGCGGGCGGTCTCGGCGGTCTCGGTGCGGGCACGACGGGTGGCGCGCTTGGCCATGGTCTACTCCGGAGGCGACAGAGAGGCGAAAGCCCGCCCGAAAACACAAACGCCCCCGCGAGCGGAGGCGTTGGCGATCGGACGGACGGGGAAGAACGAAGGTGGACTGGAGACAGGGGTGAGGCCGATCTCCGATCCGGCCCGACTTGGCGGCCGCTCGTTGCTCGGTGCCTGTACCCACGCAAGGACCCTGAGGGGAATCCGGGCCTCCTTCGTTACGACAGAAGCCTAACACCCGCCCTGCAATGATTCACTGATTTTGTGGCTCGTTACAGAAAATTCACACAAGCTATTGAAATTAGGCCCAAAACGGTCCTTGTCAGGCGCGGCCGGAGAGGTGCGACATCAGCCCCGGGTCGATGCCCAGCCGGTCATCGACCTTGGCCAGCGCGCGGCCCCACTTGCCGTCCAGGTCGCTGCCGAAGACGAGGTCCAGGTCCGTGGGCACGACCAGCCAGGCATTGTCGATCAGCTCGCGATCGAGCTGGCCCGGCCCCCAGCCGCTGTGGCCCAGGGTCAGCAGCGCCTGCTTCGGACCGGTGCCGGCGGACATGTCGCGCATGATGTCGAGCGAGCCGGTGATGCCCATCTGGCCGTCGGCGAGGCTCAAGGTCTCCTCGCGCTTGTAGTCGCCGGAATGCAGCACGAAGCCGCGCTGCACCTCGACCGGACCGCCCAGGATCACCGGCCGGGCCTCGGCGCCGGGCGCCGGGGAGATCTCGAGCTGCTTGTAGAGGTCGGCCTCGGTCATGTCGTCGACCGAGCGGTTGACGACCAGGCCCAGCGCGCCATCGGCATCATGGCGGCACATGTAGATCACGGTGCGGCGGAAACGCTCGTCGGGCATGGCCGGCGTGGCCACCAGCAGGTAACCGGTGATGTAGCCCGAGCTGCTGCCGGAAGGGCCGGAGGGGGTCGTCTGGGTTGACATGGCGCTACGCTCCCGCCATCGCATCGCGGTCGCATGCGTCACCGTGCGACCGGATGGTGCGACACGCGCTTGTGACTGCCAGCGAGCGCGCTGGTCGCGTATCCGGACACTGGTCGGCAGGCCCCGACCGCTCGCGTATTATATCGGAAGACGATGCGACTGCGCCAAGACATAGCCGCCCCGCTCGCCGTGAATTGTTTGCTCCATCCTCATGCTGAGGAGGCCGCGAAGCGGACGTCTCGAAGCATGGGCAGCAGACCCGGTGCGGTCGCCCACCCTTCGAGACGCGCCCTGTGGGCGCTCCTCAGGGTGAGGTGGGCACGCTTGCTTCTCGCGGTCACGCTGCTGCTTTCGGCGCTTGGCTTTGCGGGCGCGGCGCGTGCCGCCGGTTCGGACTGGGCCAGGACCAACGAGACCGAATTGCGGCTGATCTCGGCGGTCGACGCGGTGGGCGATGCGCGCACGCTGACCCTGGGCCTGCATTTCAGGATGAAACCGGGCTGGAAGATCTACTGGCGCTCGCCGGGCGATGCCGGCTTCCCGCCGTCGATCGACTGGAAGGGCTCGGCCAATCTGGAGAAGGCCAGCCTGCTGTGGCCGGCGCCACACCGCTTCGACGTCTCCGGCCTGACCACCGTCGGCTACAAGGGCGAGGTCGTGCTGCCGATCAGCGCCACGCTGTCGAAGGCGGGCGACGCGGTCTCGCTGCGCGCATCGGTCGAGTACCTCACCTGCGATGACGTCTGCATTCCCTACACGGCAAACCTGAAGCTCGACCTGCCGGCGGGCGCGGCGTCGCCGTCGTCGGAAGCACCGATGATCGGCCATTTCCTCAGGCGCCAGCCGGCGACGACGGGCGTCAGCATCGAGCGCGCGAGCCTGCGCGACGTGCCGAGGAAGGGCGGCAAGCCGGGCGAGACCGCGGTCGAGGTCAGCGTCAGCGCGCGCGGCGAGCATGCCTTCGTGAAGCCCGACATCGTCGCCGAGCACGCCGCCATCGCCGTCTCCGAGCCGCCGCGGGTGACGCTCGACGATGGCGGACGGCATGCGCTGTTCACCTTCACGCTCGCCGGCGACAAGCTCACCGCGGCGGCGCTGGCGGGGCAGAAGGTGGTGTTCACCGTGCTCGACGAGCCGCTCGCGGTCGAGACCGAGGCGGTGCCGTCGATCGGCGCGCCACCCGCGCAGTCCTCGTTCGGCGAGCTTGCGACGATGCTGCTGGTGGCGCTGCTGGGCGGCCTGATCCTCAACATCATGCCCTGCGTGCTGCCGGTGCTGTCGCTGAAGGTGATCGGTGCGGTGGGTTATGGCGGGCAGGCCTCGTCGCGCGTGCGGGCCGGCTTCCTCGCCTCGTCGGCGGGCATCGTCGCCTCGTTTCTCGTGCTCGCCGGCGGCGCGATCGCGCTGAAGAGCGCCGGCGCGACGGTGGGCTGGGGCATCCAGTTCCAGCAGCCGGTGTTCCTCGCCTTCATCATATCGGTCGTGCTGCTGTTCGCGCTCAATCTCGCCGGCCTGTTCGAGATCGCGCTGCCGTCCTGGCTCGCCGGCGCTGCGGTCGCGGGCGAGCAGCATGCGGCGCGCTCGGAACTCGCCGGCCATTTCGCGTCGGGCGCCTTTGCCGCGCTGCTGGCGACGCCGTGCTCGGCGCCCTTCGTCGGCACGGCGCTGAGCTTCGCGCTGTCGCGCGGCTCGCTCGAGACGCTGTCGATCTTCACCGCGATGGGCATCGGCCTCGCCGCGCCATTCCTGCTGGTGGCCGCCTTCCCGAAGCTCGCGACGCGCCTGCCCAGGCCCGGTCGGTGGATGCTGTGGGTGAAGCGGGTGATGGCGCTGGCGCTGTTTGCGACCGCGGCGTGGCTGTTCACCGTGCTGGCCGGCGCCGCGGGCTGGTATGCCGTCGCCGCGGTGGGCGCGATCCTCGCCGTGATGGCCCTGGCGATCGGCCTGCGATCGAAGATCGGCGGCATCGCGGTGCCGGTCGCGGTGCTGGCCGCGGCGCTGGCGTTCGGCGCGCCGCGCGTCGTGCCGGGGCCGGCGCCGGCCTCGGCGGCGGTGGCCTCGGGCCGCTGGCAGCCGCTCGATCCCGCGCGCGATATCCAGCCGCAGATCGAGGAGCGGCTGGCCGGCGGCCGGATCGTGATCGTCGACGTCACCGCCGATTGGTGCGTCACCTGCCAGGTGAACAAGAAGCTGGTGCTCAACAGCGGCGAGATTTCCGCACGACTCGATCGCGACAAGGTGCTGGCCCTGCGCGCCGACTGGACGCGGCCGTCGCCTTCGATCGCGGCCTATCTCAAGGCCAATGGCCGCTTCGGCATCCCGTTCAACATCGTCTACGGCCCCGGTGCGCCCGACGGCGTTCCGCTGCCCGAGTTGTTGACGGTCGAGCTGGTGACCGCTGCCCTCGACAAGGCCGGCCGCAAGTAGACAAGATCGCCTCCATAGGGAGGCGACGACCATGCTCAGTCGCGAAGACAACGACATCCTGACGCTGACGGGGCCCGGCACGCCGATGGGCGATTACTTCCGGCGCTACTGGATTCCCTTCGCCCTGGCGCGCGAGCTGCCGGAGCGCGATGGCCCGCCGGTTCGCGTCGAGATCATGGGCGAGAGGCTGCTGGCCTTCCGCGACAGCGAGGGCCGCGTCGGGCTGATCGAGGGCAAGTGCCCGCATCGCGGCGCCGATCTCTACTGGGGCCGCAACGAGGAATGCGGCATCCGCTGCGTCTTCCACGGCTTCAAGTTCGACGTCGGGGGCAACTGCGTCGACATGCCGATCATGGCCGAGACCGAGGCGCTGCGCGCGCGGGCGAAGATCCTCGCCTATCCGACGCTGGAGCGTGGCGGCCTGCTGTGGGCCTACATGGGACCGGCCGAGCACAGGCCGGCGCCGCCCGATCTCGAATTCGCGGTGCTGCCCGGGGGCCACGCCTACGTCTCGAAGAAGCTGCAGGAGTGCAACTGGGCGCAGTCGGTCGAGGGCGCGCTCGACACCGCGCATTTCTCGTTCCTGCACAACGTCATCACCACCGACGATGCGGAAGCCAGGCGGCTGATGCGCGGTGCGGCGATCGGCACGCAGTCGGTGGCCAACGATCGCATCCGCTGGGTGCGCGCCGATCGCATGCCGAAGTTCACGCTGCTGCCGCACGAGGCGGGCATGACCATCGGCGCCTCGCGCAGGACCGACGACAGCGACCTCTACTGGCGCATCGCGCAGTTCCTGCTGCCCAACCACGCGCTGGTGCCGAGCTCGTTCCCCGGCGAGGTCTATCACGGGCAATGCTGGGTGCCGATCAGCGACACGCATTGCTGGATCTACACCTACACCTGGCATCCCGACCGGCCGCTCACCGCGGCCGAGATCGAGAGCTACCAGACGGGCCACTCGATCCATGCCGAGGTCGACGAGAAGTTCGTGCCGCTGCGCCATCGCGCCAACGAGTACCTGATCGACCGGCAGGAGCAGAAGACCCAGACCTATACCGGCATCAAGGGCGTGTCCGAGCAGGACGCCTGCATCCAGGACAGCCAGGGCTTCATCGCCGATCGCCAGCGCGAGCTGCTGGGACCGACCGATATCGGCGTGGTGCGCTTCCGGCAGATGATGCTGCAGGGGGCCAAGGCGCTGCGCGACGGCCGCGAGCCGGATGCCGCGGCCAGGCCCGCCGCCTATCGCGTGCGCGGCGGCGGCTGGGTCGCGGCCGAAGGCAAGGGGCTGGAAGAGGTGATGGTCGAGCGCTTCGGCCATCCGCGCGGGCTGATCGAGACGCGGCAGGGCCGGCAGGCGGCGGAGTAGGGCGATGCTTCCTCGTCGTCTCGCGCTCGGCGGCGCGCTCGCCGCCGCCGTCGCCGCTTCCGCCCGCGCGCAGGATTTCCCGAGCAAGCCGCTGCGCCTGATCGTGCCCTATCCGCCGGGCGGCGTCGGCGACACCTTCGCGCGCGTGCTGGGCGAGAAGCTGACGGTGCGCCTGGGCCAGCACGTGCTGATCGACAACAAGCCCGGCGCCAGCCAGATCCTCGGTGCGCAGGCGGCCGCCAGCGCGCCGGCCGACGGGCACACGCTGTTCCTCGGCAGCGTCAGCAGCCTGGCGATCAATGTCTCGACGCAGAAGACGCTGCCCTACGATCCGCTGACGAGCTTCGCGCCGCTGTCGCTGGGCTTCACCGGTCCGCTCTATCTCATCGTCAACAACGACGTGCCGGCCAAGGACGCCGGCGAGCTGATCGCCTATGGCAGGGCCAATCCCGGCAAGCTCGGCTTCGCCTCGATCGGCCCGGGCAGCTCGCTGCATCTCGCCGGCGAGCTGTTCAAGGCGATGGCCGGCATCGACATGCTGCACGTGCCCTACAAGGGCAGCGCCCCGGCGCTCACCGACCTGATGGCCGGCCGCGTGCAGATCATCTTCGACGCCGGCACGACCTCGATCGCCCATGCCCGGGCCGGGCGCGTCAAGGCGCTGGGCTCCTCGAGCCTCAAGCGTTTCGCCGGCACGCCCGACATCCCGCCCATCGCCGAAACCGGCCTGCCCGGTTACGAGATGGATATCTGGTTCGGCCTGGTCACCCACGCCGGCGCACCCGAGGCCGCCATCACGCGACTGTCACGGGAGATCAACGCGGTGCTCAGCGAGCCGGCGCTGGTCGCGCGCTTCCTCGAGCTGGGCGTGCAATTGCAGCCCTCGACGCCGCAGGAACTCGGCGCGCTGATCCGGCGCGAGATCCCGAAATGGCGCAAGGTCGTGCTCGAGGACGCGAAGCTGACGCCGGAATAGCCCGGATGGACAAAGCCCGGCGCGCGCACTAGGTAGGCAACGGGAGCGTGCGGGCGGCCGTGCGCGATGGAGGGATCCGCGATGGTGAAAGTCGGCGACAAGGTACCCAGCGCGACGCTGCGCTATCTCAGCCCGGAGGGGCCCAAGGCGATCACGACCGACGAGCTGTTCGCGCCGGGCAAGAAGGTGGTGGCCTTCGCGCTGCCGGGCGCCTTCACGCCGACCTGCTCGGCCAAGCACGTGCCGGGCTTCCTCAGCAGCTACGACGCGCTCAAGGCCAAGGGCGTCGACACCATCGCCTGCATCTCGGTCAACGACGCCTTCGTCATGGGTGCCTGGGGCAAGAACCAGGGCACGGGCGACAAGGTGATGATGCTGGGCGACGGCAACGGCGAGTTTACCGAGAAGATGGGCCTCGTGCTCGACGGTTCGAAGAACGGCATGGGCAAACGCTCGCAGCGCTACGCCATGGTGGTCGAGGGCGGCGTCATCAAGTCGCTGAATGTCGAGCAGCCGGGCGTGTTCGAGGTGTCGAGCGCCGAGTCGGTGCTCAAGGGACTCTGAGGAGAGACAACGATGATCAAGGTAGGCGATCGCATTCCCAGCGCCACGCTGCGCGAGAAGACGGCGGAGGGCGTCAAGCCCGTCACCACCGACGATTTGTTCAAGGGCAAGAAGGTGGCGCTGTTCGCGCTGCCCGGCGCCTTCACGCCGACCTGCTCGGCCAAGCACGTGCCGAGCTTCGTCAACAACTACGATGCGCTCAAGGCCAAGGGTGTCAGCGAGATCGTCTGCGTCTCGGTCAACGACGCCTTCGTCATGGAGGCCTGGGGCAAGGACCAGAAGGCCGAGGGCAAGGTGCGCATGCTGGCCGACGGCAACGGCGAGTTCTCCGAGGCGCTGGGGCTGACCTTCGACGCGTCCGGCTTCGGCATGGGCAGGCGCTCGCAGCGTTACGCCATGGTGGTCGACGACGGCGTGGTCAAGACGCTGAACGTCGAGAAGCCCGGCGCTTTCGACGTGTCGAGCGGCGACGCCGTGCTCAAGGCGCTCTGAGCGTCTGCGATCCATGACCGACGAGCAGGGGCGGCCCGGCGACGAGCCGCCCCTGTCGTCTGGAATGGACGATGCCGCGCGCATCACGCGGCTGCCGTGCTGGAGCGGGCGCGGCCT
>CAYNOF010000058.1:0-1755 GCA_964398335.1 uncultured Rhizobiaceae bacterium | reverse complement strand
CATCGAGAACGAGGCCGACGAGATCTTCCGTCGCGTCGCCATGCCGTGGGTCTTGCCGATGACACCGGCCGATCTCGGCCTGCTGAAAAGCGCGCGACGGGCCGGCCGGCTGTGGGTCGCGACCGACGGTGCAAACCGGCCGATCGGCTTTGCGCTGTTGCGCACACTCGACGGCATGGCCTGGCTGCACCAGCTCTCGGTGCTGCCGCGGTACAGCGGTCGTGGTATCGGCGGCGCGTTACTGGAGCAGGTTTGCGTCCGGGCGCGGCAGGAGCGGCATGCGAGCGTGGTCCTGTCGACCTATCTCGGCGTGCGATGGAACGCGCCGTTCTATGCCCGGCGTGGATTCAGCGTGGTGCCGCTCGGGCAATACACCGCGGCGATGCGGCGGGAGCGGGCGCATGAGCGCCAGCTCGGTCATCCGATCTGGCGACGCTGCCTCATGCGGCGCGATCTTGCGGTGTAGACGATTCGGCCAGCGGGAAGTGCATGCGGATCCTGGTGCCGCGTTCCGGCGCGCTGTCGACCTCGACGAAGCCGCCGGACTGCAGCACGAAGCCGTGCACCATGCTGAGCCCCAGCCCGGTGCCCTTGCCCGGCCCCTTGGTGGTGAAGAACGGCTCGAAGATGCGGTGGCGGATGTCGCTGGGCATGCCGGCGCCGGTGTCGGCCACCGAGATCGCCACCCAGCGTCCCGGCCGCACCGCCGGATTGCCGGCCGCCTGCCCGGCGTCGATCGTGCGGGGCTCGACGGCGACGGTGATCGTGCCCATGCCCTGGATGGCATCGCGCCCGTTGAGCACGAGATTGAGCAGCGCGGTCTCGAGCTGGGTGCGATCGACGACGCAGGCCGCGGCACCGGCGCTGGCGCTCACCACCAGCTCGATCGCCATCGGCACGGAGGCGCGCAGCAGGCCGGACAGCTGCTCGACCACGGCAGCCGGCTCGACGCGCGAGGGCGCCAGGTCCTGCTGGCGCGCGAAGGCCAGCAGGCGGCGGGTCAGCCCCGCGGCCTGTTCGGCAGCGTGCAACGCGATCTCGCAGGCTTCCTGCGCCTCGGAGTTCGGCGCCAGATCGTCCATGACGTGCTCGACGCCCGACATGATCGCCGCGAGCAGATTGTTGAAGTCGTGCGCCACGCCGCCGGTGAGCTGGCCCAGGGCCTCGAGCTTCTGCGACTGGCGCAGCCGCGCCTCGATCGCCTTGCGCTCGGTCAGGTCGCGCACCAGGGCAACGAACATGCGCTGGCCGTCGCCGGTCCGGAACTCGCTCGAGGAGACCTCCAGCGGCAGCACGCGCCCGTCCTTGTGGCGGCCCTGCATCTCGCGCGCCGTGTTGACCAGCAACGGCTTGTTGTCGCGGATGTGGCGCTGCATGAAGGCGGCGTGGCTCAGCCCCTCGTCCTCGGTCATCAGCATGATGACGTCGCGCCCGATCAGCTCCCAGGGCTGGTAGCCGAAGATGCGCCGCGCCGCGTGGTTGATCGACTCGATGACGCCGCGCTCGTTGACCAGCACGATGGCGTCGACGGCATTGTCCATCACCTGCCGCAGCCGCTCCTCGCTTTCGGCCAGCGCGCGCGTGTTGCGCCGCTCCTGGGTGACGTCGGAATAGGTGATCACCCAGCCGCCATCGGGCAGCTTGGCGTGGCGCGCGTCGTAGATGCGGCCATCCCAGGTCACGCGTTCCAGCGACATGCCGTCCTCGGACGACATCAGCATCTGCGTGCGCTCGACCGCCAGGGTCTCGGGGTCG
>CAYNOF010000057.1:0-3499 GCA_964398335.1 uncultured Rhizobiaceae bacterium | reverse complement strand
GGCAGACGGAAGCTGCCGAACTGGGCCACCACGAGGATGTAGATGCCGACGATGGCGGCGCCGAAGGCGGCGCCCATGTCGCGAAACGTGACGTAGGTGATTTCCCATTCGCCGTCCCACAGCAGCGTCGGCCGGGACTCGTCCTGCGGCTGGCCGTGCAGGCTGATGACGGGGCGGGGCAGGGCGCCCCAATCGTGGCGGTCGACGGCGCGGGCGACGTCGAGCATGCCGTAGATCGGCGCTTCGTAGGCGCCCGCGAGCTCGGCCATCACCATGTCGGCGAAGCGGCCGTCGCGGAGTAAGAAAGTCGGCGAGCCGGCCTCCCTGGTGATGCGCACGACATCGCCCAGCTCGACGACGGTGCGGCTGCCGGGCAGGGTGTTGGCGGGGATCGGCGTGGCGGCAAGCATCTCGCTCCAGGCGAGATCGCGCTTGGGCAGGCGCACGGCGATCTCGATCGGATCGCGCCCCTCGCCGCGGTGCGAGTAGCCGACCGGCGTGCCGCCGAGGAGGATCTGCAGCGTGTCGTAGACGTCGCGCTGCTCGACGCCGAAGAACTCGAGCCGGTCCTGGTCGATCGACAGCCGCAGCCGCGGCCGCGGCGCGCCGACCGAGTCGTCCATGTCGACGATGTAGGGCACGGCGGCGAAGATCTTCTTCATCTCCGCCAGCACGGCCCGCCGCGTCGTGGAGTCCGGTCCGTAGATCTCGGCGAGCAGCGTGGCGAGCACCGGCGGCCCAGGCGGCACCTCGACCACCTTGACGACGGTGCCGGCCGGCCAGGTCAGCCGCTTGAGCCGTTCGCGCAGGTCGAGCGCGATGGCGTGGCTCGAGCGCGAGCGTTCGCCGCGCGGCGCGAGATTGACCTGCAGGTCGCCGAGCTCGGGCGACTGGCGCGCGTAGTAGTGCCGGACGAGACCGTTGAAGTTGAACGGCGCGGGCGTGCCGGCATAGGCCTGGATCGAGCGCACCTCCTTGAGTTGCCGCACCGCGTCGGCGGCGGCCGACAGCACGCGTTCGGTGTCCTCGAGCGTGGCGCCTTCCGGCAGGTCGACGACGACGGCGATTTCCGATTTGTTGTCGAACGGCAGGAGCTTGACGGTCACCGTCTTGGTGACGAACAGCAGGGTGACCAGGATCGTGGCCGCGCCGACCCCGCCGAGGAAGTACCACGCCATGCGCCGCGTGCGGATCAGCGGAGTGGCGACCCGCCGGTAGAGCCGGCCGAGCACGCCTTCATGGGCGGAGGCGTGCGCCTGCCCCTGGCCGCTGTCGCGGTACAGCCGCGTCATCAACCAGGGGGCGATGACCATGGCGACGAAGAACGAGAAGAGCATGGCGGCCGAGGCATTGGCCGGGATCGGCGCCATGTAGGGGCCCATCAGGCCCGAGACGAACAGCATCGGCAGCAACGCCGCGATCACGGTCAGTGTCGCCACGACGGTGGGATTGCCCACTTCCGCCACCGCCTCCACCGCCGCGGCGAGGCGCGGCCGCCCGTCGTTCATGCCCCAGTGGCGGGCGATGTTCTCGACCACGACGATCGCGTCGTCGACGAGGATGCCGATGGAGAAGATGAGGGCGAAGAGGCTGACCCGGTTGATCGTGTAGCCCATGACGCTGGCGGCGAACAGGGTCAGCACGATCGTCGTCGGAATGACCACGAGCGTGACCAGCGCCTCGCGCCAGCCGACGGCCACGGCGATGAGCACGACGATCGACAGCGTGGCCAGCCCGAGGTGGAACAGCAGCTCGTTGGCCTTCTCGTTGGCGGTCTCGCCGTAGTCGCGGGTGATCGCGACGTCGATATCGGCGGGCAGGAGCCGGCCCTGCAGCGTCGCGATCCGCTCGCGCAGCGCCTCGGCGACGACCACGGCATTGGCGCCGGCACGCTTGGCGATCGCCACGCTGACGGCGGGCGTCGTGCTCCAGCTTCCGTCACGCTGGGGGGCGAGGTTCCAGACGCGATGCTCGCTGGGGCTCGGGCCGATGACGACGGTGGCGACATCGCGGACGTAGACGGGCCGGTTGTCGCGTGTCGTCACCAGCAGCAGGCCGATGTCGGGCACGCCGGCCAGCGTCTGGCCCGCCGCGACGGTGCGCATGACGCCGGCATCGCGCACCTGGCCGGCCTGGAACGAGCGGTTGGCGTCACGCACCTTGGCGACGAGCTGCTGCAGGGTCACACCGTGCAGCGCCAGCCTCTCCGGGTCCGGCTCGACGCGGATCTGCTGCTGGTGCCCGCCGGAGATGTAGGTCAGCCCGACATCGTCGACCTTCATCAGCTCGGCGCGCAGCTTGTCGGCGAGCTCGAAGAGGTCCTTTTCGCTCCAACGCGCCGCCGCAGCCGGTTTCGGCGCCAGGGTGACCACGACGACGGCGACATCGTTGATGCCGCGCCCGACGATCAGTGGCTCGGGAATACCGACGGGAATGCGGTCGTAGTTCGCCCGGATCTTCTCGTGGACGCGCAGGATCGCATCTTCGGCCCTGGTCCCGACAAGGAAGCGGGCGGTGACCGTCAGGCGGTCGTCGGCCGTCTGGCTGTACACGTGCTCGACGCCGTCGATGCCCTTGACGATCGCCTCGAGCGGCTTGGTCACCAGCTCGACGGCGTCGGGCGCCTTCAGCCCGTCGGCCTGCACGCTGATGTCGACCATCGGCACGCTGATCTGCGGCTCCTCCTCGCGCGGGATCGTGATCATGGCGATGAAGCCGACGGCGAGCGCGGCCAGCAGGAACAGCGGCGTGAGCGGCGAGCGGATCGTCGCCTGGGTCAGACGACCCGACAGTCCGAGGTTCACGGCTTCACCAGGGGATCGCCGGCATTGAGGCCGGACAGGATCTCGACGCCATCGGGCAGGTCGGGCCGCGGCTGCGGTCGCCCGCGCTGGACAGGCACATCGATCGTGCTGTCGCCGCGACGGACCTTGACGTAGTCGACGCCGAATCGCGTCGTGATCAGGCTTGCGGGAATGACGATGGCCTTGCGCTCGCCCGCCGACACCCAGACCCGGATGCGCTGGCCCACGAAATAATCGCCCAGGCCATCGAGGCTCGCATCGGCGACCACGCGGCCGTCCTCGATCTGCGGGTAGACGAGCTGGATGGTCCCGAAGCGCGGCCGGGAGTCGGCGGCTTCGCCGGCATCGGCGCGGATCGTGTCGCCCGCTTTCAGGTATCGGGCATGCCGCTCGGGCACGCGCAAGCGCAGCACGAAGTTCTGTTCGGCGATGTCGGCAACCGGCTCGCCCGGCATGATCACCGTTCCGCCGGTCAGCCGCACCTTGAGGATGCGGCCGGCGACCGGCGCCAGCACCGCGCCTTCGGCGAGCTGCTGCTGGATGACCGAGCGCTCCGCGATACGCGCCTGCAGGGCATTGGCGGCGACGCTGGAGGCGGTCCTGGCCTCGTCGAGGCGCGTGCGCGGGATCGCGCCGCGGGCCATGAGGTCCTCGGCGCGCGCCAGGTCCATCCTGGCCTGCGCCAGCTGCGCCTC
>CAYNOF010000056.1:0-1350 GCA_964398335.1 uncultured Rhizobiaceae bacterium | reverse complement strand
GATGAACGCCGCCACCGCGTCGGCGTCATCGAGGTCGAGCCAGTGGCGGCTGTCGCCCGTCTTCCAGTCGGCGCGCGGCGCGGCGACGGCCAGCAGGCCGGCATCGTCGCCCGAGCGGAGCTCCTTGCCCTCGGCGGCGCGCCAGACCTCGATCCGCGCATGCGGATGGTTGGTGAAGCCCTCGACCAGCACGAGGTCGACGGGCTCGAGGCGTGCCACCAGCTCGTCGAGCATGATCTCGCCGCCGCCGCGGTTCTCGCGCATCAGCGCCCAGCGCAGGTCGGAGGCGACCAGCACCTCGTGCGCGCCGGCCTTGCGGTGACGCCAGGAATCCTTGCCCGGCTTGTCGACGTCGAAGCCGTGGTGCGAGCGCTTGATGGTCGAAACCCTCAGGCCGTGCCCGGCGAGCAGCGGCAGCAGCTTCTCGACCAGCGTGGTCTTGCCGCTGCCGCTCCAGCCGACGATTCCCAGTAACCGCATCATTCCACCGTGGTGAGCCTGGCCGCGTTGCCGGCGCGTGCGACGACACGGCCGATGATCATCGCGTCAGGCGTGTCGCCGGCGCGCAGCCGGTCGACCAGCGCGTTGGCGCGCTCGGCGGCGATGCCGATCAGCAGGCCGCCGGAGGTCTGAGGATCGAACAGCAGATCGAATCGCCCGGACGCTTCGCGGCGATCGACGGCGCCGACCATGATGACGTTGTCGGGCGCGAGCGTGCTGCGCGTGCCGCGCGACAGCGCGTTCAGCGCGCCGGGCAGCGCGGGGATCGCCGACAGCGAGACCTCGGCGTCGAGGTCCGAGGCGCGCAGCATCTCGATCAGGTGCCCGCCCAGGCCGAAGCCGGTGACGTCGGTGCAGGCGGTGGTGCCGGCCTCGCGCGCCGTCGCCGCGGCGCGCGCGTTGGAGAGCAGCATCGAGCGGATCGCCGCCTCGATGTCGACGCCGCGCGCATCGCCGTTCATGTCGGCGGCGAACAGCGCGCCGGTGCCCACCGGCTTGGTCACGATCAGCGCGTCGCCGGCGCGCAGGCCGCCCTTGCGCATCAGCGAGGTGATCTCGGCCGTGCCGTTGACCGTGAGCCCGATGGCGAGATCGGGTCCCTCGATGGTGTGGCCACCGATCAGCACGGCGCCGGCGCGGTTGAGCTCTTCGACCACGCCGCGCAGCAGATCGCCGAGATCGCGCTCCTGCAGCGCGCCGCCTGCATAGGGAATCACCGCGGTCATCAGCGCGCTGTGCGGCTGCGCGCCCTTGGCGAAAAGATCGGAGAGCGCGTGCAGGGCGGCGACGCGGCCCAGGCGCAGCGGATCGTCGAACAGCGCCGGGAAGTGGTCGACGCTCTGCAGCAGG
>CAYNOF010000055.1:0-1124 GCA_964398335.1 uncultured Rhizobiaceae bacterium | reverse complement strand
CTTTACGCCACGGCAATGGCCGTTGGTGCTGCTGGAACCAGCGGAGCAGGCGGGAGCGGAACTTCCCCCTTTGTGCGGGGTTTAGCGTAGGTACATGTCCCATGGGCAGGCGAACGCATTGTACGGCATGAGGCAAACTAGGAATTGCAACCCCAGGAGGGGCGCAGCTTTTTCCTGAACGGGTGCATCCATCTCTTGTAGCTGGATCCATCTCTTGTGGCTGGATCCCCGTGGTTGGATTGATCTGGTTGAGTTTGTGCGGTTGGATCAGGATAATCGGATTCAACTGGGTTTGATTTCAATTATTCCTGTGTTCCGACTGCTTACCATCGCCGGATTAACCATTGCGCTCGCCGGTTGCGGCGGGGGTTCTTCCACGACGACTGCTGCCCCTACGACTCCACCTACTCCAACGCCCTCCAGCCCGGCGACTCCTTCGGTCGTTCCGCTAACTGCGGGGTCGGTGGCATCCGGTGTCGATATCGCGGTTGCCAGTTCTTCGGTAACGCCGCCGCCCAACGCGATCAGCCTGGGAGTGGTATCCACCTCCTGTACGGGATCGGCGTTTAATACCGGGCGCACGATTCGTCAGGGACAAACCAACTGCGTTCTCCTGTTTGGAGCCAAACTGGACTCCACCATGACCGTAACAGTTCTCGGCCCCGCGGATATTCAAATCATCAATATCAGGGGGATTACATCCGTCAGTGGAACTCCCGGCCTTAGCTTTACGGCGGCAGTGGCGGGCACTGCCGGCCTGGGAGCGCGCACCGTGATGGTGCAAAGCCCGGCAGGCGATGTGGCCACCTTTACCGGCGGACTGGAGGTCGTGCCTTGAGATTTGCACGAGTTCTTTTGTTAACCGCTCTTTTCAGCGTCTTCGCCTCTGCCACCAGCATCAGGCCCATGACGGTGGAAGAGTTGACTCAGGTCGCATCCCGGGTCGTGGAGGTTCAGGTGCTGGAATCGCACTCGGAATGGAATGCCGACCACTCGAAGATTTACACCATCAGCAGGGTCCGCGTATCGAGCGTTCTGAAGGGCGGCAGCGAAAGGGAGATCACAATCCGGCAGCCCGGAGGCAGCGCCGATGGCTACACCATGAAGGTGTCGGGGGTGCGGGC
>CAYNOF010000054.1:0-1430 GCA_964398335.1 uncultured Rhizobiaceae bacterium | reverse complement strand
GGGCCGGCGGACATTATCATTTTCTCTCTCTCGCCCCTGAGGTCTATTCCATCTACGATGTGCCCTTTGCCACGCACGCTATGGAGGGAGTCTGGGTGGCATTGGTGGCGATTGGAATTTCTCTGATCGCGACCCTCTATCCTTCATGGGCCGCGTCCAAGATTCTCCCCGCTGAATCTCTGCGCTACGAATAAGAGTCCCTCGGATGGCGTGGGAGCGGGCGTTCCGCCCGCTCGGCATAACGAGCAGCTTGCGATGAGTGGGAGCCTCCAGGGCCGTGCCCACGCCTTGCTGCCTATGCAAATCTCCTCGCACCCCTCTGTCTGGCGTGATTTAATAGAAGAGGCAGCATTTTCCGTGACATGCGGAGTGGCCGCGGGTCATGCCCGGACCCTTGCTTCCAGGAGCCTATCTTCTGCATCTAACCACTCAGCAAGCGATTTTCCGGGTAGAGGGGCTGAAGAAAGTTTTCCGGTCCGGACAATCGGACCTGGTGCTCTTTGACAACCTTTCGTTCCAAATAGCGCAGGGAGAAATGGTGGCGCTGGTGGGTGAGTCGGGGGCAGGCAAGAGCACCTTATTGCACATTCTGGGTGCCCTTGATAGGGCCTCCGCCGGTGACGTATACTGCGCCCACTTGCGGTTGAGTTCGCTTTCAGAGAACGACGCCGCCGATTTTCGTAACCGCGAAGTCGGCTTCGTCTGGCAGTTCCACTATTTGCTGCCGGAGTTCACGGCACTGGAAAATGTAGCCATGCCGCTGTTGCTGCGCGGCAGCTCCTGGGGGGAAGTTGAAGGAGCGGCAACGCAGTGGCTGCGCGAGGTGGGACTGGGAGAGCGGGTCCATCACCGGTCGGGAGAGCTTTCGGGGGGGGAACAGCAACGTGTTGCTCTGGCCCGGGCGCTCATCACCAAGCCGAAGTTCCTGTTGGCCGACGAGCCCACAGGCGACCTCGACAATCGAACGGCGGACGCAGTGTTTGCTTTAATCTCCCGGTTGCATCGCGATTACCAACTAACCTCTCTTATCGCTACGCACAACTTGTTTTTTGCGCGCCGTTGCGATCGCATTTTGCGCCTCAATCGCGGACAAATCGAGGAAGTGCATTCTGAGACACTTCCGCAATAGAAATTGCCGTAATTTGGCGATGCGCGGCGGGTGTACCAGAACGGGACGAAAGCAACGGGCCGCTACCCGCTCTTGCAAAACCTTGCAGACGCTAGCGGAAAGACGCAGTCGCGGTGTCTTTGGTAATGGGGCCAAGCTTGGTACCACCCCACTTTTTGGGTATGGCTTCATTGGCACTTTGATTGCACAATAGAAACAGGGGCTAGGCTTTCGGTAAGGCGGTGGTGCGACGCTCAGGCCATCTGCTACCGGGAAAGCCAAGGGGGGTAGGGCAATATGTTTGAACGTTATACGGAGAAGG
>CAYNOF010000053.1:0-1591 GCA_964398335.1 uncultured Rhizobiaceae bacterium | reverse complement strand
CGCGTCGCTGAACGGCGTCAGCACGATCTGGTTGGCGAACGGCTCGAGCTCGCGCGCCAGCAGCCGCGGATCGCAGGAACCGCCCTGCCGCGCCATCTTGTCGTCGGACGGCAGCACTGACGACAGCGCGTAGGGACCGACCAGCAGGCCGAGCCAGGCCGCCAGCAGCGCCAGCCGCCACGCTCGCGCCGCGCCGCGGCGGGTGACGATCTCGATCACCACGCCCAGCGCGACGACGGCGGCGAGCTGCGGGTACATCGCGAAGCGGATATGGGCGATGCCGATGTAGAGCAGGAAAGCGGCGAACCCGGCCAACAGCAGCGCCATCGGCGTGCGCGTGCGCCACAGCAGCGTGCCCAGCGACGTCGCGAGCACGACTGCCGGCATAGCGATCATCAGGCCGAAATTGCTGGCCGTCTTCACGGGCTGCATCTCGGCGACGTACTGCCAGACGCGCTCGATCGCCTCGGCCGAGAAGATGCCGCCGGCGCCCTTCAGCACGCCCGGGTAATGCGCGATCCAGGCGATCAGCGGCACGGCGAGAAGCGCGCCCGCGAGGATCGACGCGAGCCAGAGCGAAGCGACCACCGGCACGAAGCGACGCAGGATCAGCGGCACCACCAACATGCCGGCGCCGAGCTCGACATAGACCAGCGACAGCCGGTCGACCTCCAGCACCAGGCGGCCGCTGGCCGGCGGATCGATCAGGATGCCCACCACCAGCACGGCGAGGTGACCGGCGGCCAGCGCCATCGTGCGCGGCCCGACACGCCGCTCGACCTCGACGTCGCGCAGCGCGGCGATGCCCCAGGCGAAGAGCAGGAAGGGCAGCGCTTCCGGGCTGATCCATTCGCCCAGGGCACCCAGCGCGCCTGCGGCGATCGCCGGCTTCAGGCCACGGCCGCCGGCACCGGCGGCATAGGCCAGCGCCGGAATGATCACGGCGATCGCCGCCAGCACGACATGGTGGTCGGCGCGGCCGAAGGCGCCGTAGGCGACGATGCCCGGCGCCAACGTCGCCAGCACTGCCGCGGTGATCGCGTGTCGCAAGCTGCCCGCCGCCAGCCGCACCGCCTGGAACGCCGCCGCCGCGACCATCGCCGTGCTCGCCGGCCCGATCGCCGCGCCGGCCAGACGCAAGGCTTCGTGCAGCGGGAAGACCAGCCGCAGGGGCAGCATCAGCAGCAGGATCATCGCGTCGAGCAGATGCGTCCAATGCAGCGCGATGTTCAGCCCGCTATTGTCGCGCGGCGTGTAGGGCAGCAGGCGACCGGCCTCGAGCATCGCCTCGATGCGGCTCACGCGCGCGTACGAATCGGTGTCGATCAGCTTGCCCTCGAACACCCCCTGCAGGTTGCCGGCCACCAGGGTGGTGGCGGCGCAGGCAAGGAGGATGATCACCACCAGCAGGGTGGAGGGACCGGGCGAGGCGACGGGGCGAACGGAAGCAGTGGACACAAATCCTAGTATGGCGGGAAGCTGCCGACCTCCGCATCTGGATTTTCCGTCGCGGGTCTTGCTATTTTGAACATTGTTCAATATAATCCTTGCAGCGTCGCGTTCGACGCGGGAGATGATCGATGCGTTGGCT
>CAYNOF010000052.1:0-8696 GCA_964398335.1 uncultured Rhizobiaceae bacterium | reverse complement strand
GCCGACGTCGTTGCCGGCAAGGTCGCTCATCGCGAACGGGCCCATCGGGAAGCCGTAGTCGTAGACCACCTTGTCGATCTGCTGCGGCAGGGCGCCTTCCTCCATCATGTAGGCCGCCTGGATGCCGCGCTGGCGCAGCATGCGGATGCCGACGAAGCCCTCGCAGACGCCGACCAGGGCCGGGATCTTGCCGATCTTCTTCGAGAGGGTCATGACAGTGGCGATGACGTCCTTCGACGTCGCCTTGCCGCGCACGTTCTCGAGCAGCTTCATGACGTTGGCCGGCGAGAAGAAGTGCATGCCGATCACGTCGCCGGGGCGCTTGGTGTAGGTGGCGATCTGGTTGACGTCGAGGCCGGACGTGTTGGTCGCGAGGATCGCGCCCGGCTTGGCGGTCTCGTCGAGCTTCTTGAAGACGCCTTCCTTGACCTCCATGGTCTCGAACACCGCCTCGATGATGACGTCGGCGTCCTTCAGATCGTTGTAGTCCATGGTCGGCTTGATCAGCGCCATGCGCTTCTCGACATCCTCGGCCTTCATGCCGCCGCGCTTGGCGGTGTTCTCGTAGTTGGTGCGGATGGTCTTCAGGCCACGATCGAGCGCGTCCTGCTTGACCTCCAGCACCGTCACCGGAATGCCGGCATTGGCGAAGTTCATGGCGATGCCGCCGCCCATCGTGCCGGCGCCGACGATGCCGGCCGTCTTGATCGCGCGCTGCGGCGTGTCGGCCGGCACGTCCAGCACCTTGGCGGCCTCGCGCTCGGCAAAGAAGTAGTAGCGCTGCGCCGCCGATTCGCTCGACGTCAGCAGCTCCTGGAACAATTCCCGCTCACGCGCCAGGCCCTGGTCGAAGGGCAGGTCGATCGCCGCCTGCACGGTCTTGATGATGTTCCAAGGCGCCTTGAAGCCGCGTGCCTTGCGCGCGATCGACTTCTCGAAATCGGCGATCGCGGTCGGGCTCTCGACCTTCACCTGCTGGTCGCGCACGCGCTTCAGCGGCGCGTTCTGCGCCACGAGCTCGCGCGCGTAGGCGATCGCGCTCTCCAGCAGATCGCCTTCGGCGATCTTGTCGACGATGCCCTTGCTGGCAGCTTCCCTGGCCGGGATGTGGCGGCCCGAGACCATGGCCTCGAGCGCATAGGCCGCACCGGTGAGCCGGGGCAGGCGCTGCGTGCCGCCGGCGCCGGGCAGGATGCCGAGATGCACCTCGGGCAGGCCCAGCCGCGTGGTCGGCGCCGAGATGCGGTAATGCGCGCCCAGCGCGGTCTCCAGACCGCCGCCCAGCGGCGTGCCGTGCAGCGCCGCGACGATGATCTTGGGCGAGTTCTCCAGGATGCGGATGACCTCGTTGAGGTCGGTGCCGCCGCGCGGCTTGCCGAACTCGCGGATGTCGGCGCCGGCGATGAAGGTGCGGCCGCCGCCGATCAGCACGATCGCCTTGATCGCCGGATCGGCGCCGAACGCCTTCACGCCCTCGTCGAGGCCGGTGCGCACGGCGGCGCTGAGCGCGTTCACCGGCGGATTGTTGACGGTAAGGATGCCGATCTCGCCATTGGTCGAGCGGATGACGGCTGGCTCGGACATGTCGCTATTTCCCTCCGGAGCTTCGTTCCGCGCCGCGAAAGCGCGTTCTGAGCATTGGGGGGACTCGTACCGCCTCAGACTGAGAGGCGCAATCCGTCCTCGGCCGCCTCGATGCCGAGCGAGCCGACGCGCGAAAGCATTTCCGGACTCATGTGCGTGATCACCACGCGCTTGGCGCCGATTGCCGGCAGATGCTGCTTCACCGTCTGCCAGTTGAGATGGAAGCGGACCGGCTTGTCGTCGAAGTAGACCTCGCAGACGAAGAGGTCGACGCCTTTCGCCGCCTGTACGATCGCGTCGACCCATTCGGTGTCGCCGGTGTAGCAGAGCGACTTGCCGTCGACCTCGACACGCAGCGCCAGAGGCGGCGCGCCGCAGGGATGGCGCACGAGATGCGGGCTGATCTTGACAGCGCCGATGGTCGCCGGTTCGTCGGGTGCGAACTCGACGACGTCGAGGTTGAATTTCTGCTGGATGCCGGAGGAGCCGGGGAAGAACACCTCCATCGCCTGGAACAGGCGGTCGCGCAGGCCGGGCGGGCCGGCGATGGTCAGCGGCTCTGTGCGGCGGCTGCCGAGCTGGGCGTCGAGGATGAAGAAGGGCAGGCCGCCGAAATGATCGCCGTGCAGATGGGTGATCAGGATGGCGTCGATGGCGTTGGGATCGACGCCGTGCTTGCGGATCGCGATCATCGAGCTGGCGCCGCAGTCGATCAGGAAGGTCGCGCTGGGCGCCTTGACGTGGAAGCAGGTGTTGAACCGCCCGCCGCTGCCGAAGGCATCGCCGCAGCCGAGGAAGGTGAACTCGAGCGGCGTCATCAGGCGCCCAGCGCGGCAGAGAGGGCGCGCTGCAGCTGGCTGCGCTGCACCGGCTTGGTGATCAGGGCCGATTTCGAGACCGCCATCATCTCCTCGCGCAAGCCGCTTTCTCCCGCATAGGCCGTGCAGAAGATGATCGGCGTCTGGGCGGCGACGCGGATCTCGCGCGCCGCGACGATGCCGCTGCCGCCGTCGGAGAGCCGCACATCCATCAGGATCGCGTCCGGATGGTGACGCGCCGCCTCGTCGACGGCCTCGCGTTCGGTGGCCACGGGCCCGATGACATCGTAGCCGAGAGTCTCGGCCATGTCGGCCAGCGACCAGGCGATCAGCGGCTCGTCCTCGACGATCAGGATGCGGCGCCCTGGTCCGGTGGCGGGAGGCTCGTCGAGGGGCATGTCCTGGTACTCTCTACTCGGCGGACAGGGTGAGCGGACGCTGCATCGACGGCGTCGCGGCGGGTCGCTCGGCCTGGTCGAGGACGGCGGACGCCGGCGCATCGACCAGCCAGACCACGCCCTGCGGCGGGAAGTCGAGGCTGATCTTGGCCTTCAGCGATGCGGCCGCGATCCGTCCCGTGAGCTTGCGGCCGAAACCGCGTCGCGTCGGCGGCGTCACCGCGGGTCCTTCGCTCTCGCGCCAGCCGAAGTGGAAATGCCCGTCATCCTCGCCGGTTCCATCGAGGCGCCAGGTCAGCGACAGACGGCCTTCGGGCACCGACAGCGCGCCGTACTTGGCGGCGTTGGTCGCCAGCTCGTGCAGCGCCATGCCGAGGATGTTCGCGGCCTCGGGCTTCAGCCGCAGATCCGGCCCCTCGATCGTCACCCGCCCGCCGGCGATGTCGACGAAGGGCTTGAGCTGCGCCTCGACCAGCGCGCGCAGCGCGACGCCGCCGCGCACGCCGGCCACGGCGATGTCCTGCAGGGTCGCCAGCGAGGCGATGCGCTGCGACAGGCGCTCGCCGAGCTCGGCCGGATCGTCGCCGGTGCGCACCGTCTCGGTGGCGATCGCCTGCACCACGCTCAGGAGGTTCTTCGAGCGATGCGCCAGCTCGCGCACCAGGAAGGCATTGCGCTGCTCCGACTGCTTGAGCACGGTGATGTCGGAGGAGACGCCGAGCAGCCCGACCACGTCGCCGCGCAGGTCGCGCACCGGCTCGATGCGCAGGCGGAAGTAGCGCGCCGCCTCGTCGACGCCGATCCTGAGCTCGGCCTCCTGGGCGTGGCCGCTCTGCATCGCCTTTTCCTTGAGCGCGATCGCCTCGTCGCTCCACCCCGTCGGCAGCAATTCCTCGTCGCGTTTGCCCAGGAGCTCATGGCCGCGATGCGTGGTGCTGTCGCTGATCCAGGTCAGCCGGCGCTGGCGGTCCTGGGCGAAGACCACGATGTCGGCGCCGCGCAGCGCGACGCTGAAGCGGTCGAGCGCCTGGCGCAGCGCGCGTGTACGCTCGCGCAGGCGCTGCGAGGAGATCCGCAGGGCGCCCGCGACCTCGTTGACCTCGCGCACCGGCGAGCGCAGCGCCGGCGGGATGCCTTCGTCCTCGACCAGGGTCGCCAGCGCGGCGATCTCGCGGATCGGCCGCGCCACCAGCCGCCCGACGGCCCATGCCAGCACCAGCATGAGCAACAGCAGGAAAACGCCCAGGCCGAGGATCGCCCAGGCGTCGGCGATGAAAGCGGCGCGCGCCACCGAAACCGGCACGCTGGCCGATGCCCGCCAGCCGGAACGCTGCGCCACCTTCGTGGCGCGGAAGGTCTCGACGCCTTCGATATTGGGGGTGCGAAAGGCCCTGTCGTGACTGCCGCTGGCGGCAACGAGCGCCGGCGGCAGGGGCTTGCCGACGAAATCGTCATGGCGCAGCAGGCGCGCGATGATGACGCCCTTGCGGTCCGACAGGCCGGTGTTCCACGCCGGCGGCAGGCCCTGGCCGCGCAGGATGCCGAGCAGCCAGTCGGTGCCGATCGACATGTGCAGGAAGCCGCGCACCTCGCCGTTGCGGATCACCGGCGCGGTGATGTTGACCAGCGGCTGGCGCGCCACTGCGCCGACATAGACGTCGGAGACGTACGGCTTGCGCGTGCTGCGCACGGCGCTATCGATCTCGTTCAGCTCGACGCGCGGCAGCGGGCTGCCCCACGGCACGCGGGTGTTGAACAGCTGCTGGCCGCTGGTATCGCGATAGAGCAGCTCGAGGCCCTGCGGCTCGAGCGACTCCGCGGCGCGTGCGCGCAGCTCCTGGTACTGGCCGTTGTCGAACTGCGGCGAACTGGCCAGCAAGGTGAGCGTGGCGGTGAGCACGTCGAGGTTGCGGTCGACGTCCCTGGCGAGATCGCCCGCCACCTGCTCGAGACGGCGCTCGATCTCGGCCTGCCGCTCGCGCCAATGGCGATCGAGCAGATACGCGGTGAATCCCAGCGACGGCAGGACAAGGCAGGCGCCGAACAGCACCAGCAGCGAGGCGACCCTGAGACCGCCGATCCGGCGAACCGACCCCGTCACCGGCCGCTGGTCGGCCGGCGGCGTCAGGGGCGTTGCAAGGGGCGGGGGTTCTGCCGCGACGTCTCTAGATAGCCGCCACACACGGGTCTCCCGACCTTATCGGCGTATCCCCCCTGCGCTCATTGTCACGGAGGCGGCGGCCACATGCAACCGTGGGCACGCCGTGTGTCGCGTCGCGCGGTCCCGTCAACGCGGCGCCGCAGCCTCCCGCTCCGCGATCCACCCCACGATAGCCTGCCTCAGTGCGGTTTCGTGTTGCCGGGGCACGAAGGCGTGGCCGGCGCCTTTCAGGAAGACCTGGCGGTAGGTCGCCGACGCATAGCCGCTGCGCGACGGTGCCAGCCGCGCGTCGTCGGCGGCCAGCTTCGCGTCCAGCGCGTTGGAGACGCCGGTCTGGTCGCCATAGATGTCGAGCACGGGCACCGGCATCCGCCCGAGATTGGCGGTGGTGTTGAAGGGCGGCTCGCCGTAGTCGCCGGTGCTGATCACCACCAGACCCGTCAGGCCATACGCGCCTTCCTGTGCGAGCATGGCCGCGGCAATCGTCGTGCCCATCGAGTGGCTGAGCAGATAGATGTGCCTGGCGCCATGTTCCCTGCGCAGGAATTCGACGGCGGCGAGGATCATCGCCCGCGACGCCGGGTAGATTCCCTTGAGTTCGGCGAGCGCGGCTTCGCGCGAAACCGTCTCCACCGCCGTCGTCTTCGGCAGCTGAAGGGAGACGGTATGATAGCCTTGCGCGTTGAGCGATTTGCGCAGGGGGCCGACGACGAAGCCATCGGCGGTCTGCCCGCGTCCCGGGACCAGCACAATGCCGACCGCGCTGCGTCCACCATCCAGATACAACGCGCCAGGCGGCGGCGCCGCCTGGGCGACCGCCGTCCAGGCCACCAAAAGAGCAATGACGACGCCACTGAGCAAGCGCATGGATTCCCCCCTTGTCGTGTTGCGAACCCAGACCGGCGGCAACGCTCTCAGGCCGTCGGCAGCTTGTAGTCCTTGAACTGCTCGCGCAGCCTGGTCTTGAGGATCTTGCCGGTGGCGCCGTGCGGGATCGCTTCGACGAACTGCACGTCGTCGGGCAGCCACCATTTCGCGACCTTGTCCTTGAGGAAGTCGAGGATCTGTTCCTTGCTGACCTGCGCGTCGGGCCGGGGATGGATGATCAGCAGCGGCCGTTCGTCCCACTTGGGATGCGCCACGCCGATCACGGCGGCCTCGGCGACGCCGGGGCAGCCCATGGCGGCGTTCTCGAGGTCGATCGAGGAGATCCACTCGCCGCCCGACTTGATGACGTCCTTGGAGCGGTCGGTGATCACCACCGAGCCATCCTTCTCGATCTTGCAGACGTCGCCGGTGGCGAACCAGTCGTCCTTGCCGAACTGGCTCTTGCCGTCGCCCTTCATGTAGCCCTTCACGATCCACGGCCCGCGCACCACCATGTTGCCCGAGACGCTGCCGTCCTGCGGCAGGTCGTTGCCCTCGTCGTCGACGATCTTCATCTCGCAGCCGAACACCGGCCGGCCCTGCTTGGCGGTGATGGCGAAACGCTCCTCGTCGGGCAGCTGGCGCTCGCCGCGGTTGAAGCGCGTCGTGGTGCCCAGCGGGCTCATCTCGGTCATGCCCCAGCCCTGGACGACCTCGACGCCGTGCTCCTTCCAGAAGCGCGCGATCATCGCGATCGGTACCGCCGAGCCGCCGATCAGGGTGCGCTTGACCGACGACATCCTGAGCTTGTTCTGGGCGCAGTAGTCGAGCAGGGCGAGCCACACCGTCGGCACGCCGGCGCTCAGCGTCACCTGCTCCTTGTCGAGCAGCTCGTAGACGCTGGCGCCGTCGAGCTTGGCGCCGGGGAACACCAGCTTGGCGCCGCAGATCGGCGCGGCATAGACGAGGCCCCAGGCGTTGGCATGGAACATCGGCACCACCGGCAGCACCGTCGTGTCCGGATCCATCGGGATCACCGAGCCGTTGGACGACATCATCGTGTGGATGAGCGTCGAGCGGTGCGAATAGAGCACGCCCTTGGGATTGCCCGTCGTGCCCGACGTGTAGCAGAGGGAGGAAGCCGTCTTCTCGTCGAATGTCGGCCAGGTGAGCGTGCCGGGCTTGTCGGCGAGCAACTCCTCGTAGCACAGCAGGTTGGCGATCTTGGACGACGCGGGCATGTGCGCGCGGTCGGTCATGACCACGACGTGCTTCACCGTCTTGAGGTGATCGATCACGCCCTCGACGATCGGCAGCAGGTTGAGGTCGACGAAGATGATCTGGTCTTCGGCGTGGTTGGCGATGTAGGCGACGTGATCGGGCGCGAGACGCGGATTGATGGTGTGCAGCACCGCGCCGATGCCCGAGATGCCGAAATACAGCTCGAAGTGACGATAGGTGTTCCAGGCGATGGTGCCGACGCGATCGCCCAGCTTGATGCCCAGACCCTGCAGCGCCTCGGCCAGCTTCTTGGCCCTGACCTGCGCGTCCCGGTAGCCGTAACGGTGGATGGGCCCCTCGATGGTGCGCGAGACGATCTCGACGTCGGGATAATAGTTGGCGGCGAAGTCGATGATCTGCGAGATCAGCAGCGGACGGTCCTGCATCAGGCCGAGCATTTGACGTTTCCTCTTGTCGAATACGGTTACTGTCCAATGCACCGTAACAACGGGAAACGCGCCGTCAACATGCTCGGTCGGCGCAGTGCTCCGGCGGAATGGCGATGCCTGCCTGTCGCAGCAGCGAAACCGCAGCCGCCTTGGCGGCACGCGCCATCGCCGGATCGCCGCGCACCAGGTTGGTGGCGATGGCGCCGTCGACCAGGATCGCCAGCTGGGTCGCCAGCAGGTCGGGCGCCGGCAGGCCGAGCCGCACCAGCTGTTCGTGGAACCACGCCTGCCGGCCCAGCTTGAACTCCAGCGCCACCGCCTTGGCCGCGTGCTCGCCGTCGCCGAGTTCCGCCACGGCATTGACGAACGGGCAGCCGCGGAAATCCCGCGCGCCGAAACTGCGTTCCAGCCTGTCGAACGAGCGCAGGATCAGGTCGGCCGGCTCGCGCTCGGACGGCGGCGCCTGCAGGTTGCGGCGCTCGAGATAGGCGACGATCAGCGCGTCCTTCGAGGGAAAGTGGTTGTAGAGCGTGCGTTTGCTGATGCCGATCTCGGCGGCGATGGTGTCGACGCCGACGGCGCGGATGCCCTGGCTGTAGAACAGCCGGTCGGCGGTCTCGAGGATCCGCTCCTTCATCGGCTTTCTCGGCATCGGCTTTTGAGGCGATTTCCGCATAGTGCACAGACCTGTGTAATTCGCCATTGACGGCCGGGCGTGCGCGGGACAGGAATTACACAGGTCTGTGTAATTCTCAAGAGGGCGTGCCATGCGTGCCGCGTTGCCCATCCTGGTCGGTGTCTCCCTGATGCTCACGCTGAGCATGGGGCTGCGCCAGAGCTTCGGCCTGTTCCTGCAGCCGCTGACGCGCGACATCGCCATCACGGTCTCGGAATTCACCCTGGCGATCGCGGTGCAGAACCTGGCCTGGGGCTTCCTGCAGCCGGTCGCGGGTGCGCTGACGGTGCGCTGGGGCTTCCGGCCGATCATGGTGGCGGGCTCGCTGTTCTACGTCGCGGGCCTCGTGCTGATGGCGACGGCGCAGGGGCTGATCGGGGTGCTGCTCGGCGCCGGCGTGCTGATCGGCGTGGCGCTGGCCTGCACCGCCGCCGCGATCGCCATGGCGGTGGCGACGCGGTCGGTCTCGGCGACCTTGCGCAGCACGGTGCTCGGCATCGTGTCGGGCGCGGGATCGCTGGG
>CAYNOF010000051.1:0-2617 GCA_964398335.1 uncultured Rhizobiaceae bacterium | reverse complement strand
GCCCACGACAAGCCGACCTATCCCGGCATGCTCGACAACACTGTCGCCGGCGGCCAGCCCACCGGGCTCGGCCTGATGGAGAACGTGATCAAGGAATGCGCCGAGGAGGCGGGCATTCCCGAGCGCATCGCGCGCAACGCCAAGGGCGTCGGCTGCATCACCTACTGCTACCAGTCGGGCGTGCAGCTCAAGCCCGACGTGCAGTACAATTTCGACCTCGAGCTGCCGGAGGATTTCACGCCTGAAGTTGTCGACGGCGAGGTCGATTCCTTCGAGCTATGGCCGGTATCGCGCGTGATGGAGCGCGTGCGCGACACCTTCGACTTCAAGTACAACTGCAACCTCGTGCTGATCGACTTCTTCGTGCGTCACGGGCTGATCGATCCCGACGATCCCGACTACCTCGCGATCGTCGCCGGCCTGCGCGCGAGCCTCGCCTAGCCACCCATCGCCTTGGTGTAGCGCCGCTGCATCTCCTGCGGCGAGACCTGCTCGATGCGGGTCTGCAGGAACCAGCTGTGGCCGAACGGATCCGACACCATCGCCGTGCGATCGCCGTAGAACTGGTCGGCCGGCTGGCGCAGCACCGTGGCGCCGGCCGCCACCGCGCGCTTCACCGCCTCGTCGCAGTCCGGCACGTAGAGCATCATCTTGATCGGCGAGCCGCCCAGCGCGGCGGGGCTGAGCGCACCGAAATCGGGATACTCGTCGGACAGCATGATCGGCGAATCGCCGATGCGGAACTCGGCGTGGCCGATGCGGCCGCCCGGCTCGGTGAGGCGGAACAGCTCCTCGGCGCCGAACGCCTTCTTGTAGAACGCCAGCGCCGCGGCGGCATCGCGCACGGTCATGTAGGGCGTGGCGCTGTGATAGCCCTCGGGCACGGACTTGACGGCGGCCATGGCGTGGTCTCCTATGCCTGACGATTAATTACGTTACGTTGCGTAACATATATCATGCGACGCGCCATGCCTGTCAAGCCAGCCTCCGGTGGACAACCGCGTCCGCGCGGACGGCCGCGCGACGAGGGGGCGCGTCTGGCCATCCTGCGCGCGGCGCGCGAGATGCTGGAGCGCGGCGGCGTCGCGGCGGTGACCATGGAAGGCGTGGCGCAGCGCGCCGGCGTCGGCAAGCCCACGGTCTATCGCCATTGGCCCAACGCGCATGCCGTGGCGATGGCGGCGTTGCTCGAGGACGCGCCGGCGGAGCCCGAGGGCCGCGCCGCGCGCGGCGCGATGCCGGCCCTGCGCCGGCAGTTGCGCCAGATCGCCACCCTGTTCGCCACGCCGATGGGCCGCAGCGTCACCCTGATGCTGGCGGCGGCCGACCAGGACACCGAGCTCAGCAAGGCGTTCCGCAACCATTTCATCATGGCGCGCCGCGGCGAGGGCCGCACGCTGCTGGAAACGGCGATCGCCGACGGCACGTTGCGGCCGGACTTCGATGTCGAGGTCGCCCTCGACATGATCTACGGCCCGCTGTTCTACCGCCTGCTGGCCGGCCATGCCCGGCTCGACGCGGCCTTCACCGACGCGCTGCTCGATCACGTGCTGGCCGGGCTGACGGCGCGGCGGTATCGAGTCACGAAATCGTAACATGAACATGGCTGGCGGTCGGCTCGACTCCACCCGGCCGGCATGACAAGGTTTGCGCGCTCTGCCCAACCGGGGATCGCTCGAACGCCGCGCCCATGCCCAAGGACGCCCAGGGACTCGACATCGCCAACGCCGACGATGCCGCGATCCGCGCCATCGATCACGCGTTGGAGCAATGGCTTGGCTACGGCGACCAGCTCGGTCGCCTGATCGGCTTTGCGCATCAGGCGCCTGGCGTGCCGCTGGTGCAGTTGCAGGCCGCAGTGCTGAACCTGTCTCTCGAATCGCCCGAAGGGTTTATCGGCGCGCGTCCCTTCATCGACGCCGCGCGGGCGCGCGAGCGCGACATGGGCGAGCGCGAGAGGCTCTGGCTGCAGGCTGTGTCGGCCTGGGCCGAGGGCGCGCAGGACCAGGCGAGCGATGCCTTCGCGGCCATCGTGCATCAGTGGCCGCGCGATCTTTTCGCCGGCAAGACCGCGCAGCTGCTCTGCCTCGCGCGCGGCGACTTCGAGAACATGCTGCGGATCGCCGAGGACTTCGTGCCGGCGAACGCCGGGATCGGCTACGTCCACGGCATGCGCGCCTTCGCGCTGGAGCAGCTCAACCGGCTCGACGAGGCCGAGGCCGACGCGCGCCGCGCCGTCGAGATGCAGCGCGTCGATCCCTGGGCACATCACGCCGTGGCGCATGTGATGTAGACGCGCGGCCGGATGGACGAAGGCATCGCCTGGATGGAAGGCCTCGCCGATACCTGGGAGACCTGCAACGACTTCATCTACGGCCACAATTGGTGGCACACGGCGCTGTTCTATATCGACAGCGAGCGGCCGGCGCATGCGCTGAAGCTGTACGACACGCGCATCTGGGATCGCTGGAAGGAGTTCGGGCACGACCAGGCGAACGCGATATCGATGCTGGCGCGGCTCGAACTGCGCTGGCTCGATGTCGGGGCGCGCTGGAAGGACCTGGCACCTTATCTGCTGCCGCGCATCCACGAGCACTGCTCGGCGTTCCTCGACCTG
>CAYNOF010000050.1:0-2139 GCA_964398335.1 uncultured Rhizobiaceae bacterium | reverse complement strand
GCCCAGCGCCGCGCCGACCACGTCGTCGCTCCAGTACGGCCGAAAGGTCGCCGTCGCCAGGGCCGCGGCCAGCACACGGCCCAGCCCGGCGTTGGCACAGGCCAGCGTGATCGCGGTCGGCTGGCCGCGCGCCACCTCCTCGGCGAAGGTCGGACCTGAAAGCATGGCGACGGTGCGACCCGGCATCGCTGCCTGTACGGCTTCCGGCATCAATGCGCCTGTATCGGTCTCGATGCCCTTGGCGCAGACGATGACCGGCACTGTCGGGGGCAAGTGATCATGGAGTTCGCCGGCGACCGTACGGGTTGCCTGGGCAGGCGTCACCAGCAGCACCGCGTCGACCGTGGCCATGTCCGGCAATGCGCCGCAGGCGCGGATCTCCGGGTCGAGCTTGTGGCCGGGCAGGAAAGCGCTGTTGCGGTGGTCGCGGTTGATTTCGGCCACCACCTCGGCCTCGCGCGCCCACAAGGTCACCGCGCGGCCGGCGCGGCGCGCGGTCATCGCCAGCGCCGTGCCCCAGGCGCCGCCGCCGACGACACCGATGCGGAAAAGGCCGGGCCGGTCCATGCCGTGTTGTACCCGTCCGGACCATCCACCGGCCAGAAGCTTGCGGCGGTCGAATCGCGATGTTACGTGGCGATCATGCGGCTCTCCCCTCCCGCCGCGCCAGCCGGCCCTTCATGGCCACGGCGCTGACAGCGCCTCCCGCCGCGCCCGATCTGCGCGATGCGCTCAGGTGCGCCTGGTTCGGCTCGGCGCTCTATCCGCTGTTCCTGCGCGCCCGGCCACCCGGCGCCTTTTTCGCCGTGGCGCCCGATCCGTGGCCCGGCGATCCGGCGCGCGCCGACACCATGCTGGCCGGTCAGTTCGCCATTTATGGCCGCACTGGCTCGATCGACGGCGACCCCTGGCAGCGCGCCGATGCCGATCCCCTGTGGCTGGCCGAGCTCAACAAGTTCGAATGGCTGCGCGACCTGCGCGACGCCGGCCAGCCTCTGGCCGCCAACATGGCCGCCGCCAAGGTCGACGAATGGATCGCGGCCAACCATCGATGGTCACCGATCGCCTGGCGCGCCGACGTGCTGTCGAGCCGCGCGGTAATGTGGATCCGCCACTACGACTTCCTCGCCTCGGGTGCGACGGAAGGCTTCGCCGCGCGGCTGGTGGCGAGCCTGGCGCAGCAGCGCCGCCACCTTGAGCGGCTGATCCCCAGTGGCCTGGCCGGCACGCGGCTCCTGGCGGCGATGAAGGCCGCGGTGATCGTCGACCTCGCCTTCATCAAGGCCGGACCGCTGCACGAACGCGCGCTGGAGCGCTCGCTGGCGCGGCTGTCGCGCGCGCTGGCGCGCATCGTGCTCGACGACGGCACCATAGCCGAGCGCAGCCCGCGCCAGCAATTCATCGCGCTGCGCCATCTGATCGATCTGCGCACCAGCCTGCTGTCGGCCGACCGCACCGGCCCGCCCACCTTGCAGGCGGCGATCGAGCGCGCCTCGGGCATGCTGCGTTTCTTCCGTCACGCCGATGGCGGCCTGGCCTGCTTCAACGGTTCGGACGAAGGTGATCCGGCGCTGCTCGATCTCGCGCTGGCACGCACCGGCACGACTGCGAAGCCACCCAAGGAAGCGCCGCGCGGCGGCTTCCAGCGCCTGGCGGCCGGCGCCGCGCAGCTGATCGCCGATACCGGCGCGCCGCCGGGGCGCGGGCTGGATCTCGAGGCGCATGCCGGCACGCTGTCGTTCGAGTTCTCGGTCGGCAGCGAACGCATGATCGTCAACTGCGGCGCCTATCCCGGCCTCGCCGTGGAATGGCGCTCGACCATGCGCTTCACGGCCGCGCATTCCACGGCGGTGGTCGACGACACCAATTCGACGGAGGTGATGCCCGACGGACCGCTCGAGCATCCGCCGGCCCATGTGCTCGCCAAGCGCTTCGAGCGCGATGGCGCGCTGTGGCTGGAGCTCAGCCATGACGGCTGGCGCTCGCTGTTCGGCGTCGTGCACAAACGGCGCCTGTGGCTGTCGCCCGACGGCACCGATCTGCGCGGCGAGGACACGCTGGCCGGACCCGACGGCAAGCGCGTGAAGAAGGCCGCCTCGGGCCGCAAGTTCGCGGTGCGCTTCCACCTGCATCCCGACG
>CAYNOF010000049.1:0-8467 GCA_964398335.1 uncultured Rhizobiaceae bacterium | reverse complement strand
GCTGCGTGCCGGCAACGTGCATCTCAACGGCACGCCGATGGACATGACGGCGCCGTTCGGCGGCTACAAGCAGAGCGGCAACGGCCGCGAGTATGCGGCCTGGGGGCTCGAGGAGTTCCTCGAGGTCAAGGCGGTGATGGGTGTTCAGGCCGCTTGATGACCTGCGCAACCGCGGGCGGCAGGTGCTGCCCTCGGTCAGCCGCACGGACGCCGTCTATATCCGGACCCGGTCCGACATCGTCACCGGCCTGCTGCGGCCGGGCGAGCGCCTGCGCGTGCTCGCCCTGCGCGACGAGCACGGCGTCAGCCTGAGCACGGTGCGCGAGGCGCTGACCCGGCTCTCCGGCGAGCGCCTCGTGCGCCTGGACCCGCAGCGCGGCTTCCGCGTCGCCGCGCCGACGCCGGCCGAGCTGACCGACATCGCCGCGACACCTCGCACGATCGAACGGCTGGCGCTGCGGCGTTCCCTGGAACGCGGCGACGTCGCATGGGAGGCGCGCCTGCTGGCCGCGCATCACCGGCTGGCGGCGACCGCCTTGCGCGACCCGGACTATCCGGACAGGGTGAACGCGGCCTTTGCCGCCGCCCATATCGCCTTTCGCACCATCCTCATAGAAGCATGCGACAGCGACTCGCTGCTGGAGCTCTGGCAGCGGCTGCACGACATGCTCGAGCCCTATCGTCTGCGCAGTTACGACAGCCGCAGAACAACCGAATGCTATCGTGCCGTCCTCGAGGCGGCCATGGCGCGCGATGCCGACGGCGCGGCGGACCTGCTGCAACGCTGCGAACCGGCCCTCGGCTGACCTCCGGAGCGGCCGCCTGCAAGCCGGTGGACACGCCGCCATACGATATGTTTGATTGGACATATCGAAGCGCAGAAACAAAGGGGTGTGTGATGCGGCGGCTCAAATGGACGCGATGGATCGCGGCGGCCCTTCTCGTCGCGGCGGCATCGACCGGCGCCTCGGCACAGGAGATCCGCGTGCTGGCCGCGGCCAGCCTGTCGAACGTGCTCGATACGCTGTGCAAGACCTGGGCGGCCAAGGGCGAGCCGAAATGCGTGGCGGTCTATGCCGCTTCCTCGGCGCTCGCGCGGCAGATCGAGAATGGCGCGCCGGGCGACGTGTTCATCTCCGCCGACGAGCCGTGGATGAAGTACGTCGTCGACAAGAAGGCGGTGAAGGCCGACACGCAACGCGCGCTGGCCACCAACCTGCTGGTGATCATCGCGCCCGCCGACAGCAAGGTGTCGCTGACGCCCGGTCCCGGCTTCCCCATCGCGGCGGCGCTGGGCGAGGGTCGCCTGTCGCTGGCCGATCCCGACGCCGTGCCGGCCGGCAAATACGCCAAGGCGGCGCTGACGCAATTCGGCGTCTGGGATCAGGTCTCGGGCAGGATCGCGCGCGCCGAGAACGTGCGTGATGCGCTGGCCTTCGTGGCGCGCGGCGCGGCACCGCTGGGCATCGTCTACAGCACCGACGCCAAGGTCGAGTCCAAGGTGCGCATCGTCGCCGCCTTCCCCGCCGGCAGCCATCCGCCGGTGGTCTACCCGATGGCGGTGACCGCCAACGCCACGAGTCCGCGCGCCCAGGCCTTCCTCGACTTCCTGATGACCCCGGATTCGCAGAAGACGCTCGCGGAGGCAGGATTCGGCCCGCCGCCGAAGTAATATGGCGGCATGATCCTTTCCCCCGAGGAATTCGGCATCCTCGTCCTCAGCGTGAAGGTCGCGGCGTGGAGCGTCGCGGCCAGCCTTGCGCCGGCGATCGCCGTGGGCTGGTGGCTGGCGCGGCACGATTTCCCCGGCAAGACGGCGATCGACGCGATCCTGCACCTGCCTTTGGTGCTGCCGCCCGTCGTCGTCGGCTACGTGCTGCTGGTGCTGTTCGCGCCCAAGGGGCCGCTGGGCGAGCCGCTGCGCGAATGGTTCGGCTTCAGCTTCTCGTTCTCCTGGCGCGGCGCCGTGCTGGCCTCGGCGGTCATGGGCTTCCCGCTGATGACCCAGGCGATCCGGCTCTCGGCGCAGGCGGTCGACCGCAAGCTGGAGCAGGCCGCGCGCACGCTCGGTGCGCCGCCCTGGCAGGTTTTCCTCACGGTCACCCTGCCGCTGATGGCGCCGGGCGTGCTGGCCGGCACGGTGCTGAGCTTCGCCCGCTCTCTGGGCGAGTTCGGCGCCACCATCACCTTCGTCTCCAACATTCCCGGCGAGACCCGCACCCTGCCGCTGGCGATCTATGCCTACACGCAGGTGCCCGGCGGCGAAGGCCCGGGGCTGCGCCTGACCCTGATCTCGGTCGCCGTTGCCTTGCTGGCGCTGGCCGGCGCGGAGTTGCTGAACCGCGCGCTGAACCGCCGCATCGGGGCGCCGGCGTGATCGAGGTCGACATCGCGCTGCGTGTCGGCGACTTCGATCTCGCCGCAGCCTTCGAGGCGCCGGCGGGCAGCGTCACGGCACTGTTCGGCCGCTCCGGCTCCGGCAAGTCGACCATCATCGACTGCGTCGCCGGCCTGCGCCGCCCCGATCGCGGCCACATCGCCGTCGAAGGCGAGACGCTGTTCGACACCGCCACCCACGTGCCGCCCGAACGCCGCCGCCTGGGCTATGTCTTCCAGGACGCGCGGCTCTTCCCGCATCTCAGTGTCGAGACCAATCTGCGCTACGGCGAACGCCGCGCGCGCACCACCAGGCACATTGCCGCCTTCGACGACGTCGTGGCGCTGCTGGGCATCGGCCATCTGCTGACGCGCCGGCCCGGCACGCTCTCCGGCGGCGAGCGCCAGCGCGTCGCCATCGGCCGCGCGTTGCTCTCGCAGCCGCGCGCGCTGTTGATGGACGAGCCCCTGGCGGCGCTCGATCGCGAGCGCAAGGCCGAGGTCATGCCCTACATCGAGCGGCTGCGCGACCGCTTCGGCCTGCCGATCCTCTATGTCAGCCACGCCGTCGAGGAGGTCGTGCGCCTGGCACAGAGGGTCGTGCGCATCGAGCACGGCCGCATCACCGGAATCGGGCCGGTCGAGGAGATGCTGAGCGGCGGCGTGATCGGCGACGAGCACGGTCCCGCCACCGTGCTGCGCGCCATCGTGAAGCGCCATGACGCGCATTTCGGCCTCACGACGCTGGAGGTCGGCGCCGGTCGCGAGCTGGTGACGCCGGCGATCGAAGCGCCGGCCGGCAGCGAGGTGCGCGTGCGCATCCTGGCGCGCGACGTGTCGCTGGCGCTCGAGACGCCTGGAGGCATCAGCATCCAGAACCGGCTCGATGCGAGCGTCGCCGAGATCGCGCGGCCCAGCCCGTTCATCGTCGACGTGCGGCTCGATATCGGTGGGCCCTTGTGGTCGCGCATCAGCGCCAAGGCGACCGAGGAGCTGGCGCTCGCGCCGGGCAAGCGCGTGGTGGCGCTGATCAAGACCGTGGCGCTGGAGCGCGATTAGCGCGCCGGCAGCCTGAGGTCGGCGACGGCGGCGCCGAACGAGGCCTGCGGCCGCGAGGCCGGCACGCGCAGCCACGCCTCGCGCTCGGCGACGCAGGGCAGCACGCGCTGGAACAGCTCGCGCCAGGTGGTGGCGCCCGAATCGTAGGCGCCGATCAGGCAGCGGTCGAAGGCGCCATAGCGCTCGTCGAGCTTGGCGGCGTAGGTCGCGCGGCCGCGCGCGGCGGCGGCGATGATGATGCGGTTGGGCCGCTCCAGCCGCGTGGTGATGAACGAGCCGGTCTCGCAGCCCGACAGCACCAGCACCGTGGGCCGATCGCCACAGGCCGCCGTCGCCAGCCGGTCGATATCGGCGACCGACGCCATGTGCCCGTTCGGCTCGTCGGCCAGGCGCAGGGCACCGTCCTCGCCATGCGAGCTGAAATACAGCAGGCAGGCCTCGCCCTCGCGGGAGCCCAGGCTGCCCAGCGACTGGCGCAGGCTGGAAAGCCGCGCCGGCGGCCGAGGACTGCCATCGGGCGCGGTCAGCGAGGCGGTATGCAGGGCCAGCCGCGTGACGCCGGCGTCGCGCAGCCGGCCGGCGACGTCTTCGGCGGCAAAGTCGTAGATCGGCCGGTCATCGGCACCGCCCACCACCAGCGCCTTCCAGTCGGCAGCAGCGACCGTACGCCAGGATGTCGGGGCGGAGGCCGTATCGTTGAGCTCCGCCTGGTGCGGCACGCAGCCAGCCAGGATCGCGGCCAACACGCCGGCCGCCGCCCAACGGACAATCGCGTCCGCAGCGCCCCGCATGACGTCCCCCTCGTCAAACGCACCCCGCCAGCATGATCCGGCAGCGCGTCGCGAGGCACAAACGAGGACTCTTGCGGGCGTCTATAGCCCTGAAAGACAAGGAAAATCGGACTTTTATCCACAGCTTGCCGGGGCCTGGCGGGGGCTTGGCCGCAAAGCTTCTGAAACCACTTCAAGATTAGCCTGATTCATGTGCGCTCGGCTTGACTCGCTCCCGGCCCGGGTGCATCACCCGGCCCCGCGCCGTGGCCCGGTTCGGGAGGACCGTGAGCGCCTGGGGACGGTCACGGCCAGGAGTTCCTTCGCGACATGGATCAGACCCCAGGCGGGCCCAGGCCACCGGATTCGCCCAACGGCAACGGACATCGTCCGGCCGATGCCTTCGCCGAGCATGCGCGACCGCCGCTGCTGGCCGAGGACGCGGTCCAGCATGCGCAGAGCGACCAGACCGACGAGGGGCACCATCCGCAGGGCGCCGTGGGCGTCCTGGCGTTGGGCGCGCTGGGCGTCGTATTCGGCGACATCGGCACCAGCCCGATCTACACCATGCGCGAGATCTTCGGGCATGCCGGCCAGCACGGCAAAGGCGAGGCGGCCGTGCTGGGCGCGCTGTCCCTGGTGTTCTGGGCGCTGATCCTGACCGTCAGCGTGAAGTATCTCGTGCTGATCCTGCGCGCCGACAACCGCGGCGAGGGCGGCGTCCTAGCCTTGGCGCGCCTTGCCGGCAACGCGCTGCCGCCGGGTGCGGTCAGCCGCCGCGGCCTGATCATGCTGCTGTCGATCATCGGCCTGGCGCTGTTCTTCGGCGACGCCCTGATCACACCGGCGATCACCGTGTTGTCGGCCGTCGAAGGCATCCAGGCGGCGCAGTCCGGGCTGGAGCCCTATGTCGTGCCGATCGCGCTCGGCATCCTGATCTCGCTCTTCTTCTTCCAGTCGCGCGGCACCGCACGCGTCGGGCGCCTGTTCGGCCCGGTGATGTGCCTGTGGTTCCTGCTGCTGGCCACCACCGGCCTGTGGCAGATCGCCTCCAACCCCGGCGTGCTGGCGGCGATCGATCCGCGTCACGGCATCGCCTTCATATCGATCCTCGGCTGGAAGACGTTCGTCGTGCTGGGCGCCGTCGTGCTGGCGGTGACCGGCGGCGAGGCCCTGTATGCCGACATGGGCCATTTCGGCCGCAAGCCGATCCGCCTGGCATGGTTTGCACTGGTTCTGCCGGCGCTGGTGCTCAACTATTTCGGCCAGGGCGCGCTGCTGCTGCGCGAGCCCGGCGTGCTGGAGCACCTGTTCTTCGAGATGGTGCCGCACTGGGCGCTGATCCCGACCGTCGCGCTAGCGACGGCGGCCGGCATCATCGCCTCGCAGGCCACCATTTCCGGCGTCTTTTCGCTCGCCCAGCAAGCGATCCAGCTCGGCCTGCTGCCGCGCATGACCATCCTGCACACCTCGGAGACGGCGATCGGCCAGATCTACGTGCCGCGCATGAACTGGCTGCAGATGATCGGCGTCATCACCCTGGTCGTGATGTTCGGCTCGTCAAGCAACCTCGCCGCCGCCTACGGCATCGCGGTGACCGGCGCGATGACCATCGACGCCATCCTAGCCTGCGTCGTCGCCATCCTGATCTGGCGCTGGCATCCGCTGCTGGCGGTGGCCGCCTTCGGCGCCCTGATGACCGTCGACCTCGCCTTCTTCTCGGCCACGGTGCTGAAGATCCCCGACGGCGCCTGGTTCCCGCTGATGATGGCGGCTTTCTCCTGGTACCTGATCTCGTCGTGGCGGCGCGGCCGCGCCCTGCTCTACGAGCAACTGCAGGGCAGCTCGCTGCCGGTGGAGGCCTTCCTCGAGCGCATGGAGCGTGCGCCGCTGCGGGTGGCCGGCACCGCGGTGTTCATGACCGGCGACGTCAACACCGTGCCGCTGGCCCTGCTGCACAACCTCAAGCACAACAAGGTGCTGCACGAACGCATCATCCTGATGCATGTGCTGACCATGGACGTGCCGCGCGTTGCAGAGACGCGGCGCGTCGAGGTGAAGCGCCTGGGCAAGGGCTTCCACACCGTGGTGGCGCGCTACGGCTTCATGGAACAGCCCGACGTACCCGCGGCGCTCGCCCGCTGCCGCCTGCACGGCCTGCCCTACGACGAGATGCAGACCTCATTCTTCCTCGGCCGCGAGACCCTGGTGCCGTCGGCGCGCTCGCCGCTGGGCCGGGCGCGCCAGAGCATCTTCATCGCGCTGTCGACCACGGCGGCGGCGACCAAGGTGTTCTTCCGCATCCCGCCCAACCGCGCGGTGGAACTGGGGGCACAAGTCGAGGTTTGACCTTATCCCGCCGTAAGACATGCTTATTTGAACCTGCGTCTTTCGCGGGTTAGATTAAGAACGTTCGTACACTAACGATTGGTATTTGACCTGATGTCTGCCCTCCCCCTCAGGCACGGATTGGCCTTCGAGGACCTCTACAGGCGCGACGGGCTGAGCCGGCTCGACGCGGCGTTCGTGAGCGCGCTCGCCGGCATCGATGTCGCCCTGCACAACCGCCTGCTCGCAGCGCGGACGGCGCCCGATGCCCTGGCAGCCAAGGACGAATCGACCCTGCTGATCGACCTCGCGCCGCATCTCGACGATTTCCTCGCCGATCTCTTCGGCGTCACCGCGCCCAACCTGACCTTGCGGGCGGCCCATGCGCGGCTGATGCCGCTTTATGACTGCAAGCGGCTGTTCGTGCAGCGCCACGCCGCGCGCGCGATCAAGCAGCCGGTGGCCGAGGCGCTCGACGGCACGGCGGTCACTCAGGCTGCCAACGCTGTCGTCGGCATCGACCTCGCGGACGACTCGCTCGACCTCGAGGCGCGCGAGCTGGCTTTCGCCACCACGGTGCCGCGCCATCTCGACGCCGAGTACAAGGTCGCGACGCCGACGCCGGAGATCGAGGCGCTGACGCGCTACGCCGCCTGGGCGCTGTTCGCCAGGGACGGCAGGGCGCGCCATCGCGCCGGCGCGCTGTTCAAGCAGCCGCACAAGCTCGACTTCGAGCACCTGGTGCCGGTCGAGACCGAGACGGTCGACGGCGTGGTGAAGATGAAGCTGCCCCGGGCGCTCAGCCGGCCGCGCGACGGCTTCCATCTCACCGACAAGGGCGGCGACCTCGCCTACGCGCTGGACCACACGCAGTACTGCATCTGGTGCCACAACCAGGGCAAGGATTCCTGCTCGCGCGGCTACAAGGACCGCAAGACCGGCGCTTTCACCAAGAGCCCGTTCGGCGTCACGCTCGCCGGCTGCCCGCTCGAGGAGAAGATCTCCGAGATGAACCTGGTGAAGGGCCAGGGCTACACGCTCGGCGCGCTGGCCATCGTCGCCGTCGACAACCCGCTCTGCGCCGCGACCGGCCACCGCATCTGCAACGACTGCATGAAGGCCTGCATCTACCAGAAGCAGGAGCCGGTCGACATCCCGCAGATCGAGACGCGCACGCTCAAGGACGCGCTGTCGCTGCCCTGGGGCTTCGAGATCTATTCGCTGCTGACGCGCTGGAACCCGATGAACCTGCGCCGGCCGCTGCCGAAGCCGTCGACCGGCCGCACGGTGCTGGTGGTCGGAATGGGTCCGGCCGGCTTCAACCTCGCGCATCACCTGATCAACGACGGCCACCACGTCGTCGCCATCGACGGGCTGAAGATCGAGCCGCTGCAGCCGGCGCTGTGCGGCGTCGACGAGACCGGCGGCCGCGTACCCTTCGCGCCGCTGCGCGACTTCAACGAATTGCGCGAGGATCTCGGCGAGCGCGTGCTGGCGGGCTTCGGCGGCGTGGCCGAGTACGGCATCACCGTGCGCTGGGACAAGAACTTCCTGAAGACGGTGCGCCTGCTGCTGGAGCGCCGCCAGGAGTTCGCGATGACCGGCGGCACGCGCTTCGGCGGCGCGCTCACCGTCGAGAGCGCCTTCGCCATGGGCTTCGACCACATCGCGCTGTGCATGGGCGCCGGCAAGCCCACCGTGCTCGACATGCCCAACGGCCTGGCGCGCGGCGTGCGGCAGGCCTCGGACTTCCTGATGGCGCTGCAGCTCACCGGCGCGGCCAAGAAGGACAGCCTGGCCAACCTGCAGATCCGCCTGCCCGTGGTGGTGATCGGCGGCGGCCTGACCGCGATCGACACCGCGACCGAGTCGCTGGCCTACTACCCGCTGCAGGTCGAGAAGTTCCTGTCGCGGCACGAGGCGCTGATCGCCGA
>CAYNOF010000048.1:0-2515 GCA_964398335.1 uncultured Rhizobiaceae bacterium | reverse complement strand
CTATCAGGGCGCCGCCGCGGCGCGTGGATTGCCGCCGCCGGGTGTCGTGCTTGAAGATGCCAAGACGCTGCCATTCGAGCCTCTTGCGACCTATGACCGCCGCTTCTTCCCGGCGCCGCGCGATGGCTTTCTGGCCAACTGGATCGGCGCGCCGGGTCACATTGCGCTCGCCGCCCTGCGCGACGGCGCGATGCACGGCCTGGGCGTGATCCGTCCCTGCCGCGCGGGCTTCAAGATCGGCCCGCTTTACGCTGCCGATGCCGCCATCGCCGCAGCCCTGGTCGGCGGCTTGTGCGAGCGCGCCGGACCCGGCGTCGTCGCGCTCGACGTGCCGGAAACCAATGCCAAGGCCGTGCATCTGGCGGAGTCGCTGGGCATGGTGCCGGCCTTCGAGACCGCGCGCATGTACACGGGCGCCAATCCCGAAATCGATGCCGCGGGTCTGTTCGGCATCACCACCTTCGAGCTCGGCTGATGCGCCTGCTGCTGATCAATCCCAACACTACGCAGGCGATGACTGACAAGGTCGTCGCGGTCGCGCGCGCCGGCGTCAGCGACGAAGTCGAGCTGGTCGGCGCCACCGGCCGCTTCGGCGCGGCCTATGTCGCCAGCCGCGCCGCCTACGCCATCGCCGGCCACGCCGCGCTCGATGCGTGGGCCAACGCAGTGGGTGAATTCGATGCGGTGGTGCTGGCCTGCTTCGGCGATCCCGGCCTCGATGCGCTGCGCGAGATCTGTCCGGTGCCGGTGGTTGGCATGGCCGACGCCTCGCTGATGGTCGCGGCACAGCTCGGTGCGCGCATCGGCATCGTCACCGGCGGCGAGCGCTGGGGGCCGATGCTGCGCGAATTCGTCGCCGCGCGCGGCTTCGCCGACCGGGTCGCCTCGATCCGCACCGTTGCGCCGACCGGCGCCGACATCGCGCGCGATCCCGACGGGTCGCTGGCGCTGCTGGCGCAATCCTGCACCGCGACGGTCGAGGAGGGCGCCGATGTGGTGATCCTCGGCGGTGCCGGCCTCGCGGGCCTCGCCGACCGGATGCGCGCTCGCGTGCCGGTGCCGCTGGTCGACGGCGTGATCGCCGCCGTCGGCCAGGCGCTGACGATGGCGGGCCTCGGCGTGGGCAAGGCTACACGCGGCAGCCTCGCGCCAACACCTTCAGTCGACAGCATCGGCCTCTCGCCGGCGCTGGCGGCACGTCTCGCTGCAAGGGGGAAACCATGACGAAGCCGCTGGACGGCAAGGTCGCGCTGATCACCGGCGCGGGCAAGAACATCGGCAGGGCGATCGCGCTGAAGCTCGCGGCCGATGGCGCGGCGATCGTCGTCAATGGTCGGTCCGACCGTCCGATCGTCGATGCGGTCGTGGGCGAGATCACCGCCGCGGGCGGCAAGGCGATGGCGGCGATGGGCGACGTGTCCGATGCGCGCGCGGTCGAGCAGATGATGGGCGGCGTGATCGCGCAGATGGGCGGCGTCGATATCGTCGTCAGCAACGCCGGCCTGCGCCGCCAGACGCCGTTCCTCGACATGCAGCTGCAGGAATGGCGCGAGATCCTGTCGGTCGCGCTCGACGGCGCCTTCATCCTCGCCAAGGCCACGGTACCCTCGATGATCGCGCGCGGCGGCGGCGCCTTCGTCGCGATGTCGGGCATCTCGACCCATATCGGCACGCCCAACCGCTGCCATGTCTCGGCGTCGAAATCGGGACTCGAAGGCCTGATGCGCGCGCTGGCGATCGAGCTGGCGCCGAAGAAGGTGACGTTCAACTGCGTCGCCCCGGGCGCGATCGACACGACGCGCGGTGCGTCGGCGGGTGCGCGGCCGAGCGACGACCGCGCGGTGCCGCTGGGCCGCAAGGGCACGGTCGACGAGATCGCCGCCACCGTGCGCTATCTCGTCGGGCCGGAGGGTGCCTACACCACCGGCCAGACCATCCACGTCAACGGCGGTGTGTTCCTGACCTAGAACGGCTCGTTGAGGAAGCGGTCGACCAGGCGGTCGGCGCCGGTGCGGTCGGTGAACATCATATGGCGCGCGAGATTGCGCGCGGATGACGCGAGATAGAAGCGCTCGTATTGCTCGTTGCGGCTGGCCAGCGCACTGCCGGTGTAGTCCCAGGCGAGTCGGAAGATGCGGGCGCGCTGTTCCGCCGGCATGCCCTTGGCGCCGGGCAGGTAGCGGTCGATCAGTGGGCGCAGGGCGGCATCGGCGAACTGCGCCGCGGTCGGCGCGGCGAAGAGGTTGTGCGAGCCGATCAGGCGCATGATCTCGTTCACGCGCGGGAACCACAGCGGCAGGGTGCAGCGCAGGGCATGCAGCGGGCGCTGGTCGCAGGCGAACATGCCGGCGCCCCACTCGCGCGCGCCGGTCTCGGCCGCCAGCACGGCGGAGCGCGTGAACTCGGCATAGGTCCAGATCTCGCCGATCATCTGCATGGTGTTGGGATCGGCGGCGTTGATCGCCTCGGCCATGCGCGATGCCAGGGCCCAGGCGAACTCCAGCTTCACCGTGGC
>CAYNOF010000047.1:0-10105 GCA_964398335.1 uncultured Rhizobiaceae bacterium | reverse complement strand
CCGGGGTGTAATTACGCAAACCGGCCCGGGTGTGGGGGGCGCCCCCGGCGCCCCACCCCCGCGCCCCCCCGGGCACCCCGGCGCTCCCAAAGATTCTAATCGGCGAACGCCGTCGCCTTGTCCGCGGGCCAGGACAGCCGCACGGCGGGGGCGCTGAGGTCGAAGGCGGCATCGCTGATCTGGCGCAAGACCACCGAGGTGCTGCCGTCGGCCAGACGGACGACATACTTCCGCGCCGTGCCCATGAAGATCACGTCGGTGATCGTGCCGTCGATTCCCGGCACGTCCGGCCGCGCCGCGGCGAGCACGATCCGCTCGGGGCGAACAGCGATGGTGACTGACGCGCCGGCCGCGATCGCCTGTCGCGCCACGGCGCGGACGCGGCCCGCCGCGGTCTCGACCTCGCAGATTCCATCGAACACGCCGACGGCGCGGCCCGAGAGCAGGTTGGTATCGCCGATGAAGCTCGCCACGAAGCGCGTCGCCGGGCGGTCATAGAGTTCTTCCGGCGTACCGATCTGCTCGATGCGGCCGTGGTTGAACACCGCGATGCGGTCGCTCATCGTCAGCGCCTCGTCCTGGTCGTGCGTGACGTAGAGCACCGAGATCTCGCGCTCGCGATGCACGCGCTTGATCTCGAGCTGGAGCTGCTCGCGCAGCTTGCGGTCGAGCGCACCCAGCGGCTCGTCCATCAGCAACAGCGCCGGGCGATAGACCATGGCGCGCGCCAGCGCCACGCGCTGCTGCTGGCCGCCGGAGAGCTGCCTGGGCAGGCGATCGCCGTGGTCGGGCAGGCCCACGACACGCAGCGCCTCGTCGACCAGCCGCGCGATCTCCTCGCGCCGGGTGCCGCGCATCTCGAGGGGAAAGCCGACGTTGCGCCGCACCGTCATGTGCGGGAACAGCGCGTAGTTCTGGAACACCATGCCGATGTCGCGGCGATAGGGCGGCAGGCGCGCCACCGAGGCGCCGTTGAGCATGATCGTGCCGGCATCCGGCTGCTGCAGGCCGGCGACCATCATCAGCGTGGTGGTCTTGCCCGAGCCCGAGGGGCCCAGCAGCGTCAGGAATTCGCCGGAGCGCAGGCTGAGGTCGACATCGTCGACGGCGAGCACCGAATCGTAGCGCTTGCGCACGCCCGACAGCTCGAGGACGGCCTTGTCCATTGCCGTCCTCACGTCGGCCGCAGGCCGCGGCCGGCGCGCAGCGCCAGGTCGGCGACCAGCACCAGCAGCGCGAAGACGAAGCACACCGTGGCGATGGCGGCGATGGTCGGATCGAAATCGCCCAGCAGGTTCGACCACATCTGCACCGCCACCGGCCGCACGCGCGCCGAGCTGACGAACAGCGAGACGATCAGCTCGTCGAACGACAGGATCATCGCCACCAGCAGCGAGGAGGCCACCGCCGGCATCACCAGCGGCAGGGTGACGTGGCGGAACGCCGCCCAGGGTGGCGCCCCCAGGGTCGCGGCGGCCACCTCGAGCTGCGCGTCCTGCACGCGCAGCGCCGAGGACACCGTGGCCACGACATAGGGAATGTGCAGCACCGTGTGGGCAATGATCAGGCCGGTCAGCGTGCCGTTCAGGCCCAGGCCGCGATAGATGCCGAACAGCGCCGTCGCCGTGATCATGCCCGGCACGATGATCGGCAGCATCAGGCAGGCGGTGACGAACGTCGCGCCCGGCACGCGACCGCGCACCAGGGCGTAGGACGCCGCGGTGCCGAGGATCACGGCCAGGATCGACGACGGCACCAGCAGCTGCACGCTGACCCACAACGAATGCATCCATTGCGGCGAGGAGAACAGCACGTCGTACCAGCGCAGCGAGAAGCCCGGCGGCGGAAATTGCAGGAAGGGCGCGGCGCTGAACGAGATGACCACCACGACCACCAGCGGCGCCAGCAGGAAGACGGCGATCAGGATCACGACCGTGCCGCGCAGCAGGCGCCAGGGCGTCATGCCGTCGGCGTTCATCGCGCCACCGCCGTCAGGCCGACCGTGCGCTGCAGCACCAGCAGCAGAAGGCCGGTGATCGCCAGCAGCACCAGCGACAGCGCGCCGGCGGCGCCCCAGTTGCCGAAATTGGCGATCTGGTCCTGGATCAGCTGCGAGATCATCTGCTGGCGCGCCCCGCCCAACAGCGCGGGGATGATGTAGTAGCCCAGCGTGCTGATGAACACGAGCACCGCGCCGGTCACCAGGCCCGGCAGGGTGAGCGGCAGGTAGACGCGCAGGAAGGCGCGGACCGGCGAGGCGCCGAGCGTGGCTGCGGCGCGCATGAAGCTGGGATCGATGCGCGCCATCGACGAATAGAGCGGGAAGATCACGAAGGGCAGCAGCACCTGGATGCAGCCCGCCAGCAGGCCGGTCATGTTGTAGAGCAGCGGCAGCGGCTCCTCGATGAAGCCGAAGCCGATCAGGAACGAGTTCACCACGCCGTGACGCTGCAGCAGGATGGCGGTGGCGAAGGCGCGCACCAGCAGGCTGGTCCAGAACGGCACCAGCACCAGGAACACCAGCCAGCGCCGCAGCCTTGGCGAACCATGCGCCATCAGATGCGCCACCGGGAAGGCGAGCAGGACGACGACCGGCGTGACGATGGCGCTGATGTACAGCGTGTTCAGCATCACCCGCAGGTAGACCGGGCGCTCCCACAGCAGCACGAAGTTCTGGAAGCCCGGCTGCGGCTCGGTGAAGGCGCGCGACAGCAGCCAGCCCACGGGCAGCAGGAACGTCGCCGCGAGCACCAGGATCGCCGGCAGGACCAGCCAGCCGCGCCCGTCGATCGCCTTCATCGGCGACGCGCGCTCAGGCGAGCTTCCATGCCGTCCAGCGCTCGGTCATCTCCTTGAGGTTGTCGCGCCAGTAGGCCTGGCTGACGACGAAGCCCTTCTTGGTGTTGTCAGGCGTGGTGCACAGCCACGGCTCGAGCTTGGGATCGATCGACTTGTAGGCCTCGAGATTGGTCGGCGAGTAGGCGATCATGTTGGCGACCCTGGCCTGGTTCTCGGGCAGGGTCATGGTGTCGATCAGGCGCATGGCGGCGGCGCGGTTCTTGCTGCCCTTGGGCACCACGAGATAGTCGACCGCCTGCATGTTCTGCTCCCACGACAGCGCGATCTTGGCGCCCTTCTGCGCGGCGTCGTAGACGCGGCCGTTGAGGATGATGCCGGCGACCACCTCGCGGTCGACGAAGAGCTGCTGCGACTGCGAGTTGGTGCTCCAGAACACCGTGTCCTTCTTGATCTCGTTGAGCTTCCTGAACGCCCGGTCGGCGTCGATCGGATAGAGCTTGTCCGGTGCCACGCCGTCGGCCAGCAGCGCCGACTCCATCGAGGCGACCGGCTGGTCGAGGATGGTGCGCTTGCCGGGGAATTTCTTGAGGTCGTACATGTCGGCCCAGGTCCTGGGCGCGCCGTTGGGAAACGCCGTCGTGCTGTAGCCGAGATTGTACGACCAGACGATGCAGCCGACGCCGTACTCGGTGACGAAGCGCGGATCGATGCGGCCGGTGTTGACCAGCTTGGTGTCGATCTTCTCCAGCAGCCCGTCCTTGGTCGCGACCTCGAGGAAGGCGCCGGTGATGTCGCACACGTCCCAGTCCGGCGAGCCGCTCGAGGCCATGGCGCGGAACTTGGCGTTGTTCATCGGCCCGTCCTGGATGACCTTGGCGCCGGTCGCCTTCTCGAACGGATCGCAATAGGCGGCCTTCTCGGCTTCCTGATAAGCCCCGCCCCAGCTGGCGAAGACGACGGTGGTGCCCTTGAGGTCCTGGCCGCCCTGCGCCCGCGCGACGAGCGGCGTGGCCGCTGCGGCAGCGGCGCCGGCCAGCAGCGTGCGGCGTGTGGTCGACATGGTCATGGAATTCTCCCTGTTCGTTCAGCCCCTGAGATTCTCGCGCAAGGTGCGGCCGGTGTACTCCCGGCGGAACAGGCCGCGCCGCTGCAGCTCCGGCACGACGCTGCGGCAGAACTGCTCGAACATGCCGGGATGGTTGACCGGCGAGACGACGAAGCCATCGCACGCCCCCGACTCGAAGATCTCCTGCATGCGGTCGGCCACCATCTCGGCCGTGCCGACCAGCTCGCGCCGGCGGCCGCGGGTGGCAGCGACCTCCGCAAATGTCATGCCCTGCGCCTTCATGTGCTGGTTCAGCACGTCCTCGGAGCCCTTCATGCCCTGGTTGCCCTGCAGCTGCGAGAGCGTGACGCCTTCCTTCAGCCTGGTGATGTCGGCGCCGAGATTGCTCGAGGTCGCAGCGCGATTGAGCTCGGGATCGACCAGGTTGTCGAGATACTCCGCCCGTTCGCGCGCGATCGACTCGGTCTCGCCCAGCACCACCGAGAGGCTGGGCAGGATGGCGCATTCCTCCGGCGCCCGGCCGCGCGCCTGCATGCGCGTCTTGATGTCCCCGTAGAACTCCAGCATCTCGTCCTTGCCGCGCTGGATGGTGAAGATCACCTCGGCCCAGCGCGCGGCGAAGTCGCGGCCGCGATCGGAGCTGCCGGCCTGCATGATCACCGGGTGGCCCTGCGGGCTGCGCGGGATGCTGAGCGGACCGCGCGTCTTGATCCAGCTTCCCTTGTAGTTGGCATAGTGCACCTTGGACGGATCGGCGAGCACGCCGGCCTTCTTGTCGAGCACGAAGGCGCCCTCGTCCCAGCCGTTCCACAGCGCGAAGCAGGCCTCCAGCACCTCGTCGGCGCGGTCGTAGCGCAGCTCGCGCGGTGGCAGCTGGTCGAGCCCGGCGTTCTGCGCTTCCAGGTCGGTGGCCGAGGTCACGACGTTCCAGGCCACCCGGCCCTTGCTCATGACGTCGAGCGAGGCCAGCCAGCGCGCCAGGTGATAGGCGCTGTGGAAGCTGGTCGACAGCGAGGCGCCCAGCCCGAGATGGCGCGTCGCCGCCGCCATGACAGGCAGCACGACGGTCGGATCGAGGAAGCTGATCTGGCCGCCGCGCCGGACATAGGCGTCGTAGCTGCCCTCGTGGATGTCGTAGAGGCCGAACAGGTCGGCGAAGAAGCAGCCGTCGAACTTCGCCGATTCGAGCAGGCGGGCGATGTACTCGTAGCGGCTGGGCTCGAGGATGTCGTCGAGCGTCGATTCGGGGTGCCGCCAGCCGCCGGTGTGCTGCGCCGTCGGCCCCGTCTTGAGATAGGCGATCAGGTGCATCTGGCGTTTGGTCATCGCAGCCGGCCTACCTCCACGCGATCCCGCTGGCACCGGCATTATTACCGGCCGTTCCGGGCTGCGCATCCATTTTGTTTGTGTACGAACGATTGCCGCTGTCGGGCCCCTCCTCCAAGATCGTGGCAGGGATTCGCAGGTGAATTCCGTGAGGGGGAGTGTTGCGATGAGACGCGTGATCGTGGGCCTGCTGGCCCTGACTATGGCTGCCTTCGGCGCCACGACGGCCTGGGCCGACCGCTTCGAGGACATCCTCAAGAAGGGCGTGGTGCGCATCGCCGTGCCGCTCGACGTGCCGCCGTTCGGCTCGCAGAACCAGAACCGCGAGGCCGAGGGTTTCGACGTCGACCTCGCCAACATGGTGGCCAAGGCGCTGGGCGTGAAGCTCGAGATGCAGCAGGTCACCGGCGCCAACCGCATCCCGTTCCTGCTCACCGACAAGGTCGACATCGTGATCTCGGTGATGGGGATGACGCCGGAGCGCGCCAAGCAGGTGATGTTCACCGCGCCCTACGCCGACACCAATCTCGCGGTGTTCGGACCCAAGAGCATCGCCGTGAAGTCGGCCGACGAGCTGGGCAGCCACAAGGTCGCCGCCGCCAAGGGCACGACGCAGGAGCTCGGCCTGTCGGCGATGAACCCCAAGGCCTCGATCATGCGCACCGAGGACGACGCCACCGCCGCGGCGGCCTATCTCTCCGGCCAGGCCGAGCTGATCGCCACCAACAGCCTGATCATCCCCGACCTGCAGAAGCGCAATCCGAACAAGGAATTCGACCTGAAGTTCGTGATCCGCCGCAGCCCGGCGCATATGGGCGTGCGCATGGGCGAGCACAACCTGGTGCGCTGGCTCGACAGCTTCATCTTCTTCAACATGATGAACGGCGAGATCGACAAGCTGCACAAGAAGTGGCTCGGCATGCCGCTCATACCGCTGCCGTCGCTCTGATCATGACCGAGATCGAGTGGTCGCGGCTGAAGGCCGCGGAGATCAAGGCGATGGCGTCGCGCGACGCCATCGTCATCGTGCCGATCGGCGCCACCGAGCAGCATGGGCCGCATCTGCCGAGCATGGTCGACTGGCGTTGCGCACAGGAAGTGTCGCATCGCGCGGCGCGCATCATGACCAGGTCGCATCCGACGATCGTGGCGCCGACGATCCCCTATGGCATGTCCGAACACCACATGTCGCTCAACGGCACGATCACCCTGGACTATGCGACGATGAACGCGGTGATCCGCTGCGTCGTGATGTCGGCGCTCCGCCACGGCTTCAAGCGCATCTTCGTGCTCAACGGCCATGGCGGCAACACGACGGCGCTGCAGAACATGATCGGCGAGCTCACCGTCGAGACCAGGCTGCCGCTGGCCACCGGCACCTACTGGGACATCGCCGCCAGCTCGATCGCGAAGCTGCTGGAGAAGCAGAAGGCGCTGCTGCACGCCTGCGAGGCCGAAACCTCGATGATCATGGCGATGGCGCCCGAGCTGGTGAACCCGCAGGAGCTGTCGCAGATGCACGGGCCGTACATCCCGGGCCTGGCGGCGATCCCGACGGTGAACGAGGGCGTCTACCGCTGGCGGCAATTGTCGAGCCGCTCGCCGATCGGCGTGATCGGCGACGCCTCGGCCGCCAGCGCCGAGAAGGGTGAGAAGCTGCTGACGGCGATCTCCGCCGACGTCGCCGAGGCGCTGCTCAACGAGCGCCTGTGGACCGAGCCGGTCTGAGCATGGCGCACGTCATCGAGCGCGTTCCGCTGCCCTCGCCGTCGCCGGGCACGGAACGCCACCTCGTTGTCCATCGCTTCGGGCGCAAGGGCGCGCGGCCGCGGGTCTGGCTGCAGGCGGCGATCCATGCCGACGAGCTGCCCGGGCCGCTGGTGCTGCATCACCTGATGCCCAGGCTCGCCGAGGCCGACCGCAACGGCCTGATCCCGGGTGAGATCATGGTGGCGCCCTTCGCCAACCCGGTCGGCCTGACCCAGGTCGTCGGCAGCGTGCTGCAGGGCCGCTACGCGCTCGACGGCTCGGGCAACTTCAACCGCGGCTTCGTCGATCTGCGCGACGCGCTCGAAACGGCGATGGCCGGCAAGCTCGGCAACGATGCAGCCGCCAACGTCACGGCGATCCGCGCGACGATCGAGACGCTGCTGGCGGCGCAGAAGGCCGATGACGAGAGCGCGATTCTCAAGCTCCGCCTGCATCGCCTCGCCGCCACCGCCGACATCGCGCTCGACCTGCATTGCGACGACCAGGCGGCGCTGCACATCTATTGCGGCCCGCGGCAGGCCGACATCTTCGCCGACCTCGGCGCGCGGCTGGGCGCCGCCGCCCTGCTCACCGCCGAGGACTCGGGCGATACGCCCTTTGACGAGGCGCTGACGCGGCCGTGGTGGCGGCTGATGGCGCGCAACCCCGACAGGCCGATCCCCGATGACGCGATGATCTCCTGCACCGTGGAGCTGCGCGGCCGCAGCGATATCGACGATGCGATGGCCGCGCGCGATGCCCGGGGCATCTTCGACTGGCTGCAGGCGCGCGGCGCGATCGCGGGCAACGCGCCGCCCGCGCCGGCGCCGACATGCGCGGCGACGCCGCTCGACGGCGTCGGCCCGGTGCGCACACCGCATGCCGGGCTGTGGGTGCCCTGCGTCGAGCCGGGAACGCGCGTCACCGACGGCCAGGTGGTCGGCCATCTGGTCGATCCGATGCTGCCGGCCGACGCCGGACGACTGGCGCTGAAGGCACCGGTGGCCGGCATGATGTTCGCGCGCATGCGCCCCGATCTCGCCAAGCCGGGCGACCGCGTCGCCAAGGTCGCCAGCCCGCAGCCGATACCCGAGCGGCGCGGCAAGCTGCTGGGCGACCGTTAGACGCTCACCACGGCCGCTTGTGCAGCGCGAGCTCGCGCGTCGCGCATTCGTCGCCCGGGCAGGCGGCAACGAAGACGCGTCCATCGGACAGGATGGTGTCGTAGCGGATGTCGCGCTCGATCCGGAACGCCGCGCGACCGTCGCCTGATACGACCAGGTCGCAATCGTCGTCGAACATCACCAGCGCGCCGTCGTCGAGGCGATAGCGCAGGCTCACATCGGCGGGCAGTACGGCGACGGATCGACGCCTGCCGTGGCGATCCTCGATGATCAGCACCGGCGGCGGGCCTTCGCCCACTGTGATGGCCGAGCCGTCGGGGGCGAACAGCAACGGGCCGTTGCCGGTCATCTTCACGCTGCCGACCAGGCGGCCAGCCTCGTCGAAGCGCATGCGGAACATGCCGACATTCGAGGCGTGCGGCCAGGCCATGATGACATGGACGCTGGCGTCGAAGCCGCCGGGCACGGCGCGCAGCGCCGTCACCTCGCCCGCCGAGGTCTGGCCCATCGCCTGCCAGAGCACCGTGCCGTCGAGACGCATCAGCGCAACCCACCACGAATAGGGCCCGCTGCCGAATCCGCCGTACAGCGCCAGCCGTCCGCCCTCCAGGCGCAGCGCGCCGTGGAATTCGAACACCTCGTCTTCGATCCATTCCCGGGTGCGCGGCCGGGCGATGCCGCCCAGCGGCCGCAATCGGCCGGCCGCTTCATCGACCTCGACGATACGGCCGTAGGGTGCCTGTTTGCGGTGGTCGGCCGGCAGGAAGGTCATGACCAGCAACGACGCCTGCGGCCCCGAGCCGGCGATGTACTCGGCGTGGAACGTGCCGAAGCGGCCTGCCAGGCCGCCCGCCGCATCGCGCCGTTCCAGCCGGACATGCTGGATTGCCGGCTCGCCGCCGATGCGCGGCGGCTCCTCGCGCACCAGCAGCACGAGCCCGTCATCGAGCCGGCGCAGCACCTCGACGGCCGCGATCACGAAGCCCGCGCGCGCATCGAGCCGGCTGCGCCATTCGGCGGCAGCGGACCATTCGGATCGCCTGATCAGCCGGGGAACCGGGCGCGGCAGGTCGCCTTGCGATGCGCCCGGCCGCGGCAGGGCCGCCGCAGCGGCGGCGAGCAGGAGCGGGCGGCGATGGAGCGGCATCGCCGCATGCTAACACCCTTCAGCGCCGGCGACGCATCGCGGCCGGCGCCGACGGGCCCTGCCCGTCGTCGTCCATCTCCTCCCGCTCCGCCGACAGCGCCGGGTCCTCGGTGCACTCCAGGCGCAGCGGCGGCTTGATCCGCCGGGCCTCGACGGCGAGCGCGGCCTTGCACTGCTCGCGGCTCAAGCCGTAGTCGACCGCACGCGTCTCGCAGTAGCCGCCGCCGGGCAGCGGCGTAGCCGAGCAGATGATCAGGGACAGGACCCAGGCGTTCATCGCGCATTGCCTCGAGGCGGCAGGCCTCGATTGACAACCTTCGGTCCGCGCGCGGGTTCCCGCTTGCCGCAAACTCAGTGATCAACGGGATGTGTTCGCAGTAATGCGCGCGGTCGTCGCCGCAAGCCACAAAATCTGCGCCGGCCCTCGCCGCGGGGAACCCGATGACGCGGCGACGTCGTTTCAGCGCGGCCGGTCGTGCAGCGACACTGTCATGACCTTGCAGTCCTGGCTCTGGTACTCGCACTGGGAGTCGGCGATCGTGCCGTCGGGCAGGATGTCCATGCCGTAACCCGGTCCGGAGACGAGGATCATCGAGTCGCCGTCGGCCGCGAGGAAGAGGAAGCCCTTGTCACGGCCCAGCACGATGGTGCCATCGTCGAGGCAGCGTTCGACGCCGTAGACATCCTCCGTCAGCGTCCGCGTGAAGCGCCGATGCCCCTGGCGATCCAGCGCCTCGACGATCGTCGGCTGTTTCTCGCGCGGCACGACATAGACCATGCCGCCGTCGGGCGTGAAGCGCGGGCCGTTTTCGCGCTGCCACAGCTTGATGCTGCTGGCGACCCGGCCCGCTGCGTTGATGCGCAGCCGGAACGTGCCGGTGCCGCGCTGGAAAT
>CAYNOF010000046.1:0-10523 GCA_964398335.1 uncultured Rhizobiaceae bacterium | reverse complement strand
TGTTGACGACGCTGGTGTTCCCGGCGGGGATCGTCGGCTTGTTCCGGCGGCTGCGGCGGCCGGCGCGGCCGGCCCGCGAACCCGTCCCGATCGAGGAGCAGGCATGAGTCTCGCCGAGACCGCGCAGCCCGCGCCGGACGTGCTGTTGTACCTCAACGGCGTCACGGTCAGCTTTGACGGGTTCAAGGCGCTCAACGGCCTGACGCTGACCGTCGCGCCGGGCGAACTGCGGTGCCTCATCGGTCCGAACGGCGCGGGAAAGACGACGATGATGGACGTCATCACCGGCAAGACGCGGCCCGACGTCGGAACCGTGGTCTACGGCGTCGACACCGACCTCACCAAGCTCGACGAGGCGGCGATCGCCAATCTCGGCATCGGGCGCAAGTTCCAGAAGCCCACGGTGTTCGAGAACCTCACCGTGTTCGAGAACCTCGAGCTGGCGGCGCGCGACAGCCGCGGCATCTTCCGCACCTTGCTGGCCAAGCTCACCCGCTCGGATCTCGAGCGCATCGACGAGACCCTGGCGACGACCGGGCTGACCGAGCATCGCCACCGCCGCGCCGGCGCGCTCAGCCACGGCCAGAAGCAGTGGCTCGAGATCGGCATGCTGCTGATCCACGACCCGCAGATCCTGCTGCTCGACGAGCCGGTGGCCGGCATGACCGACCACGAGACCGAGCAGACCGCGCAGCTGATCCGCCGCCTGGTCGGCAAGCACACCTTGGTGGTGGTCGAGCACGACATGCAGTTCGTGCGCGACCTCGGCGCGCGCGTCACCGTGCTGCACGAGGGCTCGGTGCTGGCCGAAGGCTCGATCGACCACGTGCAGGCGCATCCGCGCGTCATCGAAGTGTACCTGGGACGCTGACGCCATGCTCACCGTCGACTCCATCGACCTGTTCTATGGCGCCAGCCACGCGCTGCGCCGGGTCAGCATCACGGCCGAGATCGGCAAGGTGACGTGCGTGCTGGGCCGCAACGGCGTGGGCAAGACCTCGCTGCTGCGCGCGATCTTCGGCCTGCAGGCGATCCGCTCGGGCAAGATCATGTGGGAAGGCCAGGACATCGCCGGGCTGAAGCCGCACGAGCGCGCCCGCCGGGGCCTCGCCATCGTGCCGCAGGGCCGCGACATCTTTCCGCGGCTCACCGTCTACGAGAACATGCTCACCGGCTTCGCACCGCTGGCCAAGCAGATGCGCACCATCCCGGAGGAGATCTACACGCTCTTCCCGGTGCTCAAGAGCATGCTCAACCGGCGCGGCGGCGATCTCTCCGGCGGCCAGCAGCAGCAGCTCGCCATCGCCCGCGCGCTGATCACGCGGCCCCGCCTGCTGATCCTCGACGAGCCCACCGAGGGCATCCAGCCCTCGATCATCAAGGACATCGAGCGGGTCATCAAGCTGCTCGCCTCGCGCGGCGACATGGCGATCCTGCTGGTCGAGCAGTATCTCGATTTCGCCCAGGAGCTCGCCGACACCATCGTCGTGATGGAGCGCGGCGAGGTGGTGATGAACGGGCCCAAGCTGTCGCTCGATGCCGATCAGGTGCGCCGCTATCTCACGGTGTGACGCCGCCGCCCCCGCATCGCCATCGTATCGCCACACCGGGCGCGGCAACCGCGCGCGCGAACACCGCGTTTTGACGGGGCCGAAGTTCAAGGAGTCCCCACCATGGCGATCGACCCGCAATTCATTGCCGTTGGCCGTCGATACCGCACCCCCGCCGCCGAGATGCGCCGCGTCACCACGATCGAGGATGGCGAGGTCGTCTACACCTCGGTCACGCCGCGCGCCCACGAGAAGATCGCGCATTTCACGCACAAGCGCGTGCCGCTGATCCTCTTCGCCATGGACGTCGAGCGCGAAGTCTTCTCCTGATCCGCCCGCTTCACCCCTCTCCGACACGCCGACCAAACAGAACACCCGCCACCCCTCGCAGGGTGGCGGGCGTCTGGTGCGTCCCTCGGACGATCAGTGCCGCTGTTCCCAGGCCTTCACCTGGCGCTCGGCTTCGTCCTTCGCGCAGCCATAGCGTTCCTGGATCTTGCCGACGAGCTGGTCGCGCTTGCCGTTGATCACCGAGATGTCGTCGTCGGTGAGCTTGCCCCAGCCCTCCTTGACCTGACCCTTGACCTGCTTCCAGTTGCCTTCGATGCGATCCCAGTTCATGCCACTCTCCTTTGGGTACGGGATTTTTCCAACGCACCCAGAGAGGCCGAGGTTCCGCCCCGGAAAGGTCACGCCAGAGGGACGCTCAGCAAGGCGCCCAGCTCATTGGCGATGTCACAGCTGACGCGCGCATGCACGCGGCCCTGCTTGTCGAAGAAGCGGCCGGAAGGCGCCACGGGAAACACGCCCTCGTGCCAGATGTCGGGATGGATGTAGATGCCGAAGCTGCCGTCCGAACGCAGCGCGACGAAGTCTTCCGCCTTCACGTCGTCGCCCGGCGGCGCCACCGGCACGACGAAGGGCTTGCCGTCGAGCGACCAGAACAGCTGCCCGCCATCGGGGTGGTAATTGGCATGCCACAGCAGCACGCGCGCCGGCGCCGCAGCGCCGCCCGCGCCGGCGACGCCATCGAGCGCCGTCGCTTCCACCGATCCAGGCGGCTGCCGAAAGCCGATGACGTAGTGACCGCCGACCGCTTCATTGCGGCCATACAGCCGGTTGCCCTTCCATTCGCAGGCGAACACGCCCTCGGTCGTGCCGCCCTCGTCGCCAGTGCCGGCATCGAGCGTGCGCCACCCCCGCAGCGGCCACTTCACGATCTCGACCTTGTGCGCCTTGGGATCGCGCACGATCTGGCCGTAACCCTTGATCGAGGACTCGGTAGCGTCGATCACCGGCACATCGATGACGCGCAGGCCGTTCGGGACCGCGGGGTCGAGATAATCCATATGCGCCTCAGGGCATCTGGTAGCCCGGCGTCGATTTCGAGATCGCGATCTCCTCGGCGTCCATGTCGTCGATGATGCCCTCGAACAGCGGCGTGGTGAGATAGCGCTCGCCGGTGTCGGGCAGCACGCAGAGGACCACCGAGCCCGCCGGCGCCTTGCTGGCGACCTGGTGCGCGACGGCGAAGGTCGAGCCGCCGGAGATGCCGGTGAAGATGCCTTCCTTCTGCGCCAGCGCCTTGGCCCACTTGATGCCTTCGGCGCCGGGGATCGGGATGCGCTCGTCGAAGTACTTGTTGTCGATCGACTCCTGCAGCACCAGCGGGATGAAGTCCGGCGTCCAGCCCTGGATCGGATGCGGCTCGAAGGCGGGATGGCTGACCGCCGGCGAGCCGTCGGCGGCGCGCTGCTGCGCCGTGCCGCTGCCGACGAGCTGCGCGTTGGCCGGCTCGCAGAGGATGATCTTCGTCTGCGGCCGTTCCTTGCGCAGCACGCGCGCCACGCCCGTCAAGGTGCCGCCGGTGCCGTAGCCGGTGACGAAGTAGTCGAGCTTCTCGCCCTTGAAATCGGCGAGGATCTCCTGCGCCGTGGTCGAGGCGTGGATCTCGGCGTTGGCTGCGGTCTCGAACTGGTGCGCGAGGAACCAGCCATTGGCCTTCGCCAGCTCGACCGCCTTCTGGTACATGCCGAAGCCCTTCTGCGCGCGCGGCGTCAGCACGACCTTGGCGCCCAGCATGCGCATCAGCTTGCGCCGCTCGATCGAGAAGCTGTCGGCCATGGTGACGACCAGCGGATAGCCCTTCTGCGCGCACACCATCGCCAAGCCGATGCCGGTGTTGCCGCTGGTCGCCTCGACCACCGTCTGGCCCGGCTTCAGAGTGCCGTTGCGCTCCGCCGCCTCGATGATGTTGACCGCCAGACGGTCCTTCACCGAGCCGCCGGGATTGAACGCCTCGGCCTTGGCGTAGAGGCGCACGCCCGCCGGCGCCAGCGCGTTGATGCGGATGCACGGCGTGTCGCCGATCGTGTCGAGCACGTTGTCGAACAGCCGCCCGCGCCCGCTTGTCGTCCTGAGCTTGCCAGCCATGGTGATGTCCCCTCGGTTCCCTCGCGCCGGTCACTTGACCATGGCGCGCCGCGTCCCGACAAGGCGGGCTTTCAGGTCGCGAAGGCCGGCATGACCTCCTCGCCGAAGCGGCGCATCGAGGCGATGTTGCGCGCATGATCCATGGCGCCGAAGCCGGTCTGGCACAGCAGGTGGCGCACGCCGACATCGCGCAGCTCAGCGACCTGCTCGCGCACACGCTTGGGCGTGCCGTAGAGCGCGCCGGTCGACAACGCGAAGGGCACGCCGACCGAATCCGGCACCGCGGGATCGGTCCACGGATTGAGCGCCGTCGCGTCGACGACGAAGTCCGGCGGATTATAGGCTTCGCGCACGTGCATCATGTGCTGGCGCGTCTCCAGCAGCAGCTCGGCGAGCTCGTCCTCCGCCTGCGCGTCGGAGTCGGCGATGTAGACATAGCGCCACAGCGCGCTCTGCTCGAGCAGGCGCTTGCGCTTGGCGTCGTCGTGGCCGCCTTCGTCCAACCCTTTCTCATACAGCGCCCAGCGCTCCCTGATGCGATCGACCGGCAGGCGCGCGGTGAGGATCGGCAGGCCCAGGCGGCCGCATTCGGTGAAGGAGCCCGGCGAGATCACGCTGCGCCACAGCGGCGGCCCCGGCTGCTGAACCGGCTTGGGCCGCAGCTCGGGCATGTGAACATCGAAGTACTTTCCCTTGTAGGTCAGCGGCGCTTCGCGCCAGGCGCGCTCGAGGATCTCGACCGCCTCGGCCATGCGTTCGCGGCTGTCGTGGCTGCGCAGACCGTATCCGACGAATTCGTACTCGTTGTAGACGGTGCCCTTGCCGACGCCGACGTCGATGCGGCCCTTGCTGAGATTGTCGAGCAACGCGAGCTGCACGGCCAGTCGCACGGGGTGATGGAACGGCGTCTGGACGACCGCGAAGCCGATGCGGATGCGCGAGGTGCGCGTGGCCAGCGCCGTCGCGAACATCAGCGCGTCGCAGTACACGCTCTCGCCGGTAAAGTAGTGCTCGGTCAGCCAGACGTCGGAGAAGCCCAGCGCCTCGGCAAAGACCGCCTGCTCCAGGATCTGGTCGATACGCGCGCCATCTTCCGCCGGCGAGGGCGAGAGCTGCAGGGTCAGCCAACCGAAACGCATGGGGATACTCCTCCAGAGGGAGGAGACTATGTCAGATTGAGCCCGCCATCGACGATGACGACTTCGCCGGTCACGTAGGGATTGGCGATCAGGGCGGCGACCATGTCGGCGATGTCGGCCGGCCGGGCCGGGCGGCGCATCGGCGACCTGGTGTTCCACAGCTCGTAGGCGGCTTCCCAGCCGGTCGACATCGCAGTGTCGACCAGGCCCGGCGCCACGACGTTGACGCGGATCGCCGGTCCGAGGGCGAGCGCCAGCAGCTTGCTCATGTGGTGCAGCGCAGCCTTGGCCGCGGCGTACGGAATCGACGAGCCCTTGGGCCGCACGGCGGCGTGGGTGCCGATGTTGATGATGCAGGCCGGGCATTCGGGCGCCGACGCGGCGCGCAGGGCTTCTTCGGCTTCGGCGATCAGCGTCCACGGCGCCACGACGTTGACGTCCATCATGCGGCGCCAGACCTGCGGCGTGGCGGCCTTGAGGTCGGCGTGCGCGAAGCGCGCCACCTCGCCGGCGTTGTTCACCAGCACGTCGAGCCGGCCGTGCTTCTTCAGCACATCGGCGATCAGGCCGCGCGTCTCAGCCTCGTCCGACAGGTCGGCGCGGCTGTAGCTGGCGCCCGGCAACTCGGCCGCCATGCGTTCGCCGGCCTCGACCGAGGCGCGCGAGTGCAGCGCCACCGCGAAGCCCTCGGCCGACAGCCGGCGCGCGATGGCGGCGCCGATGCCCTGCGTCGAGCCGGTGACGAGTGCGACCCGCGCGGTCATTTGGCCGGCATCAGCATCGCCGTGGCGCTGGCCGTCGCGACCAGGCGCTGATGCTCGTCGCGCAGGCGCGCTTCGGTGAAGGCGATGGTGCGGCCCCAGCGGACAATCTCGGCGTCGGCGGAGTAGGTGCGGTTGGGATGCGCCGGCGCCAGGTAGCTGACCTTCAGCTCCAGCGTCGGATGGCGCAGCGTGAAGCTCGAGCGCGCCGAGCAGGCATGGGCCATCGCGGTGTCGAGCCAGCCGGCGACGAAGCCGCCCTGCACGATGCCGCCTTCCGGCACGTGGATGCTGTGGCACATCGCGACCGTCGGCCGGAAGCGGAAGGTCAGCCGCCCGGTCTCGGGCTCGACCGCGATCACCTCGCCGCCCAGGGTCTCGATGGCCGGCGGCCGCGAGCCGTTGAAGCGCTCGAGAATCTCCGTCGCCGTCAGCCTGCGATCGCCGTCCATGAACTCAAACTCCGCAATCAGGGCGCGGATACTTGCCGCAAATGGCCGCGCACCACAACTGCGCTCAGCGCGCGCCCTCGCGCAGGCGATCGAGCAGCCGCAGCAACTGGGCGCTTTCGCGCGCCGAGAGCCCGCGCTGGATGCGCCGCTCGTGCTTGCGCACCGCCGCGACGTAGCCGGCCATCAGCCGCGTGCCGCGGCGGCCCAGGGCGAGCGCATGGCGGCGCCGGTCGCGTGGTGCGGCCTTGCGCGCCACCAGCCCGTGGCGCTCCAGGCGGTCGAGGATCGGCACCAGGGTCGAGCGGTCGACGCCGATGGCGCGGGCCAACGCCGTCTGGCTGAGCGCCGGATTGCGCTCGACCAGCACCAGGATGCCGAACTCGCCGGGCGACAGCGGCACCGCCAGCTCGGCCATGGCGCGGGCGAAGTCGCGGAACACCGCGAACTGCGCGCGGCGCAGCGCGTAGCCGACCAGCTCGGTCAGCAGGCCGCGATCGATCTGCGCAGGCGATGCGGGAATCCGGCGCGTCATGGGATCGAGTCGTAGCACTGATTGTTGGGACCACCAACGATCATGTGCACGGTTGCGTGGTGCGCGGGTCAGCCGACCCTAGCACGCCATTGCCCGGCCGCGCGAGGGCCGGCATGCTCGCCGGCGTCACGGGGAGTAGCCGATGCAATTGGGCAAGTATCCGCGCGCCAGGCTGGCGCAGCTGCCGACGCCGCTGGAATTCATGCCGCGCCTGACCAAGGCGCTGGGCGGGCCGAAGCTCTATGTGAAGCGCGACGACTGCACCGGGCTGGCGACCGGCGGCAACAAGACGCGCAAGCTGGAGTTCCTGCTCGGCGAGGCACTGGCCCAGGGCGCCGACACCTTGATCACCCTGGGCGCGGTGCAGTCCAACCACGTGCGCCAGACCGCGGCGGCGGCGGCGAAGTACGGCCTGAAATGCGAGATCGTCCTGGAGAAGCGCCTGTCGCAGACCAATGAGGCGTACGAGCGCAACGGCAACATCCTGCTCGACAAGATGCTGGGCGCGAACCTGCGCTACGTGCCCGGCGGCACGGCCATGATGCCGGCGGCCGAGGCGGTGGCCGACGAGATCCGCGCCAAGGGCGGGCGGCCGTATGTGATCCCGGGCGGCGGCTCCAACCCGGTGGGCGCGCTGGGCTATATCGACAGCGCCCAGGAGGTGCTGCGCCAGAGCGGCGAGATGGGCTTCGCCGTCGACACCGTCGTCGTCGCCACCGGCAGCACCGGCACCCAGGCCGGTCTGGTGGTCGGCTTCGAGGCGGCGCAGAGCGGCGTCGACGTGCTGGGCATCTCAGTGCGCCAGCCCGGGCCGGTGCAGGAAGCGGCGGTATTCAAGCTGGTCGAGCCTACTGCCGCTTTCGTCGGGCTGAAGCACCCGATCGCGCGTGAACGGGTGATGGCCGACGGCTCCTATGTCGGCGAGGGCTATGGCATCCCGACGCCGGGCATGATCGAGGCGCTCGACATGGCGGCCAAGCTCGAGGGCTTGCTGCTCGACCCGGTCTATTCCGGCAAGGCGATGGCCGGGCTGATCGACCTGGCGCGCAAGGGCAGATGGCGCGCCGACCAGAACGTCGTGTTCATCCATACCGGCGGCCAGGCCGGGCTGTTCGCCTACGAGCCCGTGCTCGGCGGACCACGCTAGGAGATCGCCATGACCGCGTCCGTGCCGCGCATCGCCCTCTTGGGTTTCGCCATCGAGTGCAACCGCTTCGCGCCCGTCGCCACGCGCGAGGATTTCGCCAGCGACGTCGATCTCTCGGGCGAGGCGATCATCAAGGACGCGCGCCTGCCGGCCTCGATGATGCTGCCCGACCTGCCGGGCTTCGTCGCCGAGATGGACCGCACCGGCGCCTGGATGCCGATCCCGCTGCGCGTGGCCCAGGCGCAGCCCGGCGGTCCGGTCGACGCGCCCTACTTCGCCGAGTTGATGGCCGATTTCGAGGCCGGGCTGAAGCGCAACCTGCCGCTCGACGCCGTCTACGTCTCCTCGCATGGCGCGGCGCTGGCGGTGGGCAACGACGATCCCGACGGCGAGATCTACGCCATGATCCGCCGCATCGTCGGCCCCGACGTGCCGGTGATCGGCGTCTTCGACCTGCACGCCAATGTCTCGCAGCGCCTGGTCGACACCATCAGCGTCTATGTCGGCTATCGCGAGAACCCGCACACCGACATCCGCGAGCGCGGCATCGAGGCGGCACGCCACATGCGCGAGGCGCTGGGCGGCATGAAGACCCGCTGCACCATCGTGAAGACGCCGATCGTCTCGCCGCCGATCTCGCTGCTCACCGCCACCGGTCCGAACCAGGGCCCCTACGCCGACCTGATCCAGTACGGCCAGACAAAGATCGGCGGGCCGATCATGAACGTCTCGGTGATGGCCGGCTTTGCCTTCGCCGACTCGCCGCTCAATGGCCTCTGCACCATCGTCACCGTACGCGGCAGCGACGTGAGCCCCGGCCGCGCCGTGGCGCTGGAGATCGGCACGAAGGCCTGGGCGATGCGCGAGCGCTTCAAGCGCAATATGACCTCGCTCGACGCCGCCGTGCGCCGCGCCGTCGAGACCGGGCTCGATCCGTCGAAGCCGAAGCTGATCCTCGCCGACTGCGCCGACAATCCCGGCGGCGGCGGGCGGGGCAACACCATGTACCTGCTCAAGGCGCTGAAGGCGGCCGGCGCCGAGCGCGTGCTGTTCGGCCTGATCACCGATCCGGCGCGGGCCGCCGAGGCGCATCGCCTCGGCGAGGGCGCCAGCTTCCGCGCCCGCTTCAACAGCACGGAGACCCAGGCGTTCTCCCAACCCTGGGAGACCGACGCGACCGTGGTGAAGCTGCATGACGGTCCGTTCGTCGGCCGCCGCGGCCTGATTCGCGGCGTGGCTTCCGATCTCGGCCCGGCCGCCCTGCTCGATCTCGGCGGCATCCGCGTCGCGGTGATCACCTTGCGCCAGCAATGCCTCGACCCGATGCAGCTCGAGGTCTTCGATCCCGACATCCTGTCGAAGGCGCGCACGTTGTGCGTCAAGAGCCGCGGCCATTTCCGCGCCGGCTTCGATCAGTTCACCACGCCGGAGAACATCATCGAGGTCGACAATCCCGGCCTCACCTCGCCCAACCTCAAGAACTTCGACTGGACCAGGCTGCCGCGACCGGTCTACCCGCTCGACGAGGACGCAACCTGGACCGTGCCCAACGCCTGAGCGCGGAAGCCATATTGCGAAATGCGGCGAGGATCATGATTCAGAGGCCGCGACAACACGACCGTGAACATGTCGCGCCCCTTATCCCCCTGACAATTCGAGCCTTTTCTTATCCCCAAAACTGTGTCCACGCAGTCACACTGTGGCAATTTTGTCACGATTTTGGCTTTACAGGCCAAAGTTGGCATGGTCCAAGAGAGACAAGTTTTGGACAGGGCCGGCCGATCCACGCGCCGTCGCGGATCGACCCACCCCGTCCCGACAACCAAGACTGAGAGTTGAGTAGCGTTCCTGTTTTGGAAATTGCGGGAAGGGGTTTCATGCCGGAGACGATCGCGCGCCGTTGGCGCTCTCTCGCCGTGGTGACCGCCGTTGCCACGTCCGCCGCCAGCCTGCTCGTCGCTTCGGTGAGCATCGCCCAGCAAGCCAAGCCGACCCAGCTTCAGGTGCGCCCGCCGCAGGCCAGCGCCACGCCCAACAAGCCCACTGTCTACCGTGGCGTGCCGACCCGTCGCGGCACCACGGCGACCGCCGCGGTGCGCCGCCCGCCGGCAAACGTCTACAAGGGCGCCGTGCCCGGTGGCGAGGCTTCGGCTTTCTCGATCGATCCGGCCAAGGGCTGGGCCGACCACCTGACGGCGCTGGGTGTCGCCAGGGTCGACGCCGACGCGGTCGCCAAGGTGGTCGAGATCGAGCTCGCCGTGCACCCGATGGCCCTGACCTCGGGTCGCGCCATGCTCGGCGCGGCGATCCCCGGTGCCGGCGGCCGCCAGCTCGAGAACCTGCGCCTGTTCAACAACGCCGGCGCCGCGATCGAGCTGCAGCGCGGCGATGCCGGCCAGTTCACCGTCACCGGCGCGCCGGCCGCGCCCGCGGCCAATACCACGCAGGTCGCCGCGGCCGCGCCGACGGCGCAGCCCTCGGCCGACAGCCCGCAGAGCGAAGACGATCG
>CAYNOF010000045.1:0-3669 GCA_964398335.1 uncultured Rhizobiaceae bacterium | reverse complement strand
CTGCTTCGCCGCTAGGCGCGCTATCTCTTCGAACGGCCAATAGGCGCCGTCGACGAGATTGCGCACCGCCAGCAAAACGAGCTTCGGCTCCTCGTGCGCTACGACGATACGGTTGTCGAGCGAGCACCACTCGAGAATCGGATTGGCTCCGATATCGAGCAACTCGCGTGCCAAGGCCGCATAACGCGGCTGCTCGGCGACGAAACGGGCCGCGCCGGCCGCGACGTCCGTCTCGCCGAGCATCGTCGTCCAGGCCAGCCGATCGCCGACCAGGATGGGCGAGATCATCGAGCCATCGAGCTTCTCGAGCAGCACGTGAGGTTGCGCGAGGTCGATGCGGTCCGGACGCGTCTCGTCGCGCTCTCCGAGATTGAAGAACTTGTGGAAGCGCCGGCCCAACACCCGACCACTGACCGGATCGCCGATCAGGCCACGCGCTTCGCGACGCAGGATCGCGACCTGCCGTGAGGCCGCGTCGGTGACATCCGGGAAGCTGGTGGACGTGACGAAGCGGTAGTCGAAGACGACGTAGCCGTCGCGCTTCGCTTCGATGAATTCGTCCGCTCCGGCGATGGCGGAACGGATGTCGTCGATGTGCTCGATCTTTGGAAACTGGTACCGCATGACGAACTCCCCTGACGGAGTCGCCGATACGGTCGCTCCATCCCGACTTAGCGCAAAAAGTCCCCGACTGCCCCGAGCGGGGCAGGTCGACCTCGGGTAGCTCGCCATCCGAGCACGCTATAGAAGGAATGGTTGATCATAGTCTTGTTCCGTGGGCGCGCCGTATACGCGCGACCGGGTCGCGACGCAAGCCCGATTGGCCCTATGTCACGGCCCGCGGGAAGTCGCGCACCAGCGGCGCGTCCAGCGTGCTGACATGCTCGCGATCGACGCCGCCGGGCGAGCCCCAGCCGGTCACGGTGGGGCCGAAGAATTCGACATTGGCGGCGATGAAAACCTGCTCGGCGGCGGGTACGTCGAGGTCCTCGTAGATCGCCTGCACCGGGCAGACCGAGACGCAGATGCCGCAATTGATGCATTCGTCGGGGTGGATGTACATCATCCGCCCGCCTTCGTAGATGCATTCGACCGGGCAGGCCTTCTGGCAGACGCCGTCCTTCACATCGATGCAGGTCGAGGTGACGACATAGGCCATCAGCGGCCCGACCACCGCGGCGCGCGTTTCTCGACGAAGGCCTGCACGCCCTCGTCCTGGTCGACCGATTGCAGGGCCGCGACCAGCGCCGGCACGCGCAGCATCTGCGCCTGCTGCGGCGAGAGCTGCGCACCGCGGCGCACCATCTGCTTGACCGCGCGCACCGAGAGCGGCGCGCAGGCGAGGATGTCGGCGAGCCAGCGATCGACCGCCGCATCGAGGCCGGCCTGCGGCACGACCTCGTTGACCAGGCCGAAGCGCATCGCCTCGGAAGCCGGCACACGACGGCCGGTCAGCAGCATGCCCATCGCCAGGACATGCGGCAGGCGGCGCGGCAATTGCGCGATGCCGCCATCGAGCGCCAGTCGGCCGACGCGCGGCTCGGGCAGGCCGAAGGTCGCATTGTCGGCCGCGACGACGATGTCGCAGCCCAGCACCATCTCCATGCCGCCGCCCAGCGCGTGGCCGTTGACTCGGGCGATCACCGGCACGTCGAGCGTCTCGCGCAGCGACAGCCCGCCGAAGCCGCCGGGCCGCGCCGCCGCCCAGTACTCCAGTCCGGTCTTGTTGCCGCTCTGTTTCATGTCGGCGCCGGTGCAGAAGGCTCGCTCGCCGGCGCCGGTCAGCACGATGCAGCGCACCTGGTCGTCGGCCTCGATGGCGGCCCAGATGCGCATCAGCTCGGCTTCCGACGCCTCGTCGATGGCGTTCATGCGCTCGGGCCGGTCGATGGTGACCCGCGCGACATGGTCTTTGACGGTGAACTGGATGCTCACGTCAGCACCTTCGCCGCGCGCAGGCTCTCGATCCGTTCGGACGTGTAGCCAAGCTCGGCGAGGATCTGCGCGCCATGTTCACCGAGGTTCGGCGGCGCGTGGCGCAGCTGGAAGGCGTCGGCCTCCATGGCGATGGGCGAGCCCACCAGCTTCAGCGGCTCGTTGCGCCCGCTGCCATTGGCGGGGATCGACACCACCATGCCGTTGACCGCGGTCTGCTCGGAGGCGAGCGCGTCGGGCAGGGTCTGAACCGGCGCCGACAGCAGGTCCTGCTCCTCCAGCCGGGCCAGCCAATACGCCGTGGTGTTGGTCGACAGTTTGCTGCGGAACTGCCGGTGCAGCTCGGCCTTGTTCTTCATCTGCCCGGCGAAGGTCGCGGTCTCGGGATTGGCCGACAGATCCGGCAGGTCGAGGGCGCGGCAGATGTCCTGCAGCGGATTGGCCTTGAAGGCACCGACGATCACCACGGCACCATCCGCGGTGTCGAACACGCCGGTGAGCGGGAAGGCGCCCCAGTTCAGCTCGCGCTTGCGCTGCATCCACATCGAGGCTTCCTGCATCTGCATGGCCAGCATCGAATCGTAGAGCGACACCGAGATCTGCTGGCCCTTGCCGGTCTTGTCGCGCTGCATCAGCGCCAGCAGGATGCCCTGGACCATGTGCATGCCGGCGCTGTAGTCGGCGAGCGCCGTGGCGTAGAGCGAGGTCGGCAGGCTCTGGTCGGGCTTGCGCGCCATGACGCCCGACATCGCCTGGGCGAGGATGTCCTGGCCGCCCTTGTGCGACAGCGGCCCGCTCTGGCCGAAGCCCGAGCCGAAGGCGCAGATGATGCGCGGGTTGATCCTGCTCAGCGCCTCGTAGCCGAAGCCCATGCGCTCCATCACGCCGGCGCGGAAATTGTTCACCACGACATCGGCGTTCTTCACCAGGTCGAAGACGATGGCCTTGCCGGCCTCGCCGCGCAGGTCGAGCGCGATCGAGCGCTTGTTGCGGTTGAGGCTGCGGAACACCGGGTTGTTGAGCCCATCGGGATCGTCGGCGATCGAGGTGCGCGACAGGTCGCCGGCGCCCGGTCGCTCGATCTTGATCACGTCGGCGCCGTAGTCCGCCAGCATCTGCGTGGCGCACGGCCCCATCATCACCTGGGTAAAGTCGATCACCCGCACGCCGGACAGCGGCTGCGTGGCGTCGTTACTCGCGGTGCTCATTCGGCGGCCTTCAAAACGGTGGCATTGGCGGCCGGGATATCGCCTGGATCGGCACCCTGCGCGCGCAGCCGCGTCTGCAGCTTGCCAACATCGACGCGATCGAGGGCGACACCGGCATCAAGTGCCAGCGCCGCGGCAACGCCCGCCGCTTCGCCCATTGCCATGCAAGGCGGAATCTCGCGCGACATGCGCTGTGCTGACGACGTCGCCGAGTAGTGCCGGCCGGCGACGATCAGTCCGCCGATCTTCTGCGGCAGCATCGAGCGGTAGGGGTAGTAGTAGTCGCGGCCGCGCGCGACGCTGTCGGCGAAGTGCCGGCGCTCGCTGACGTCTTCCTTGGTCATCACGTAGAGGCCGTCGAGCAGGCGCGTCTGGCGGATGCCGAGCTGCGGTGCGACGTCGACGACGAAGCAGTTGACGAAGCCGGGCAGCTTGGCGCGCACGAACTCGACCAGATTGGCGATGCGCTTGCGGCCCTCGAAATCGGCCCGGGTGAGGTCGGCGACCTTTAGCCCGTCGTAATTCG
>CAYNOF010000044.1:0-4511 GCA_964398335.1 uncultured Rhizobiaceae bacterium | reverse complement strand
TCAGCAGGCCGAAGCTGAACACGCTCTTCAGCGACGGTTGGATCAGCAGGCCGGCGAGCGACTCGGAGACGCCGATCAGCAGGCCGCCGGCGAGCGCGCCTTGCATGCTGCCCAGGCCGCCGACGATGACGATGACGAAGGCCAGCAGCGTGTAGTCGATGGCGAGGAAGGGCTGCGCCTGCACGACCAGGATCATCAGCGCGCCGGCGGCGCCGACGCAGGCGGCCCCGACGCCGAAGGTCAGCGCATAGAGGCGCGGCACGTCGAGGCCGACGACCAGCGCGCCGGTGTGGTTGTCGGCGGCGGCGCGGATCGACTTGCCGATGCGCGTGCGGGTGAAGAAGACGAACAGCAGGAAGGCGATCGCCAGCGCCGCCAGCGCGGCGTAGACGCGCACGGCGTCGAAGGTGAAGGGCCCCAGCGCGTAGGAATCGAACATGTAGTCGACCTGCACGCCGTAGGTGTCGGGCCCGGCGATCAGCAGGCAGAGATTGACGATGATGATCGACACGGCGAGCAGCAGCATGAACTGCATGTGCTCGGCGACCTTGATGAAGGGATTGATCAGGCCGCGCTGCAGGCCGTAGCCGGCGACGAACAGGGCGGCGGCGACCAGCGGCACGGCGAGCAGGGGATCGATGCCGGCATGCTCGAACAGCAGCCAGGCGAGGTACATGCCGACCACCATCATCTCGCCATGCGCGAAATTGACCACGCGCATGACGCCGAAGATCACCGACAGCCCGAGCGCCATCAGCCCATACACCATGCCGGTGAGCAGGCCCATGATGGTGGCCTGGATGAGGTTGATCAGCATCGACCGGACCTCATGCTGAGGAGGCCGCGCAGCGGCCGTCTCGAAGCATGGGCAACAGACTCGGCGTGTGTGGCCCACCCTTCGAGACGCGCCGCGTTGCGGCGCTCCTCAGGGTGAGGTGGGTGTGCTCTGGAGACGGTGATCAGCCCCGCTCCTTCGCCCGCCAGCCGGGCATCGGGAAGACCGGCTTGGCGGCCGCGAATGCCGCCGGCAGGACGACGGTGGGCTTGTTGTGCAGGTTCTGTACCGCGGCGGCCTGGATGTTGGTGTTCTGGCCCTTGTCGTCGAACTTGATCGGCCCGCCGGTCATCACGTGCTCGGCGATGCTGGTGGCCTTGATCGCCGCCAGCAGCTCGGCCGGGCTGGTCGCCTTGGCGCGGGCATAGGCGTCGGCGGCCACGAGGAACGCCTCGTAGGTGAAGCCGATGTTGATGTCGACCTGGCCGTCCTTGTACTTGGCGGCGTAGCGCTTCTCGAGCGACTGGCTCATCGCCGATTTCGGGTTGACCCACGGCACGTTGGAGACGTGGAAATTGGCATACTTGCCCATGGTCTTGAGGAAGTCGGGCTCGTACAGGCCGGGCGCGCCGGGATTGACGATGCCCATCGGCTCGTATTGCTGCTTCACCATCTCCTGGATCAGCAGCTTGGCATCGTTGAGCCGCGACACCGGCATCACCAGCTCCGCCTTGGTCGCCTTGGCCTTGGCGACCTCGGCCGACAGGTCCTTGGCGCGCGGGTCGTAGGCGATGGTGTCGACGATCTCGTAGGGCATCTCCAGCTTCTTCGCCAGGGCCGGGATCGCCTTCATCATCGCCTCGCCGAAGGTGTCGTTGACCGACATCAGCACGGCGGTCTTCGGCGTCTTGCCGGTCGCGGCGAACAGGTCCTTCTGCAGCGCCAGCGCGCCGGTCACCAGCATCGGCGCGGTCGGGAAGTTGCGCACCGTCCACTTGAAGCCCGACTCGGTGAGCTGCGGCGCGGCGGCGATGTTGACGATGAAGGGGATGCCCTTCTGCTCGCAGACCTGGGCGATCGACATGCTCTGGCCCGAGTCGAAGGCGCCGATCAGCACGTTTGCACCGGCCGCGATCGCCTTCTCGGCCTGGGTGCGCGCGACGTCGGCGTTGGTCTCGGTGTCGTAGCTGGCGATGTCCATCTTCACCGCGATCTTGGAATCGGCGAAGACATCGTTCACCAGCGTCGTGGTGCGCGCACACATCTGGCCGATCAGCGCCTGGACGCCCGACGTCGGCAGCAGCAGCGCCACCTTCAGCGCCGCACCCTGCGCGAAGCCGTGGCGCAGCGGCAGCGGGGCGGCCAGCGCAGAGGCGGCAGCGACCGCGGCGAAGCGCCGGCGGCCCAGCGTAAAGAACTTGGTCATCGAATCCCTCCGGAATTGGTTGGACTGCAAACTAATCAGGTCACTGACCAGCGGCAAGCCTTAGCCAACCAAGGTGAGGATGTTGCCGTCGGGATCGCGCGGGAAGGCCAGCGTGCCGCCCCAGGGCTGCTTCTGCGGCGCTCCCTCGAACGCCACGCCGCGTGCCACCAGCCGGCGGTGGACTTCATGGATATCGCCCTCGACCGTGAACGAGACGGTGAGCAGCCGGCCGACCAGCGCGGCGGCTTCCGGATCGTCCGGCCGCGTCGTTTCGAGCAGGACGCTGGCACCGCCGCAATCGAGCAGGGCGTAGCCGTCGCCGACATCCATCTCGTCGAGCTCCAGCAGGTCGCGATAGAAGCCGCGTGCCCGCTCCAGGTCGGTGACGAAGATGCGTACGGCGCTGATTCGCTGCAGGACAGCCATCTCAGTTCCGCCGGTCGAGGTTGTCGTGCAGCCGTGCCTGCAGCGCCTTCACGTCGATCTGGCTCACCGAGCCGGAGCCGGCGAGATCGAGCGCATGCGCCGCCGCCGCGCCCGTGGCGATGCACGGGCCCATCACGCGCACCGAGGACAAAGCCGCCGGATCACCGTCGATGCAGCGGCCGGCAGCCAGCAGATTGTCGGCGCCTTCGGGCATCAGCGAGCCGAGCGGCACCCAATGCATGTGATCGTCGCCGAACTCCTCCCAGTGCACGTCGTCCGGGCGGTTGTGCAGTTCGATCGGCCACGAGCAGCGGGCGATGGCGTCGTCGTGTCGAACGCCTGCGCGCACCTCGTCGACCGTGAGGTGATGGCGCCCCTTGATCCAGCGCGTCATGCGGATGCCGGGCTGGCCGTAGACCCGCACCTGGGCACGGGCGAAGGCGGCGGGGTACTCGTCCTTGAGGAAGCGCAGCAGGCGATCGGTCTGGTCGCGGCCGTCGAGCGTCATGCGCGCCGCCCCCAGCGGATCGAGCGGCGTGGCGATGTGCGTCATGTTCACCAGCGCGCGGTCATCGCCGAAAGTGGCGAACAGGAAGCCGTCGTGGCGGCGCAGGCCGTAGGACTGCGACTTGGCGATCAGCCGCGCCTTGACCTCGGCGCGGTCGATGGCGGCGAGTGACGCGCGGTCGACGCCTTCGAGCACCATCATGTTGGTGCCCCAGACCGGCGTGTTGGGCTCGCGGCAGGCGAAGCCCGCGGCCCAGGCCAGCGCGGCGTCGCCTGAGGCGTCGATCCAGCCGGATGCGCGTACCTCGACCATGCCGTAGCGCGTGGCGAAGCGCGCCGAGCGCAGGCGGCCGCCGTCGCGCGTCACGTCGAGCAGCAGCGCGCCGCTCAGCGGCACGATCGATGGCATCGACGCCACCTTGCGCTCGAGCCAGCGGCCCAGCGCCACCTCGTCATAGGGCACGATGATGGTGTTGCGCCTTCCGTGGATCGGCTTGAGCGCGCCCTCGGCGTCGAGGTCGCGGATGATCTCCTGGGCGATGCCGTGCACGGTGGGGTAGGGCTTCGGCCCGTTGGAATAGAATCCGCAGAAGGTGCCGATCGCCGCCGCCACCGACTGCCCACCCAGGGTTGGCGCACCGTCGATCAACGCCACGCGCCGCCCGAGTCTTGCGGCCTCCACGGCCGCCGAGATGCCCGCGACACCGGCACCCAGCACCGCCAGGTCAGCCTCGACGATGGTTGCGGCGGGCGACGGGCCGCTTCTGACGATCGTGGTCGAGAGGTCGAGGCTGGTCATCGACAGAACTTACCTGCCTTGCCTGACCTGTGCGACTACGCCCCGCCGGTGGAGCGGCCGAGGACGGCCTCGGCGGCGGCGCGGGCGGCCATGCCCTTGTCGCCGGCCAGCAGCGCGCCGAGTTCGGCGAGCGCCGCCTCGGGCGTCAGCCCGCCGGCAGGGTCGGCGACGCGCGCCAGGATGCCGTCGGTGGCGTCGACCAGCTCGTCCAGCCCGATCAGGGCGTCGCGAAGCGCCGTGGCATCATCGTCGGGTTTCATGTCGCGACAACGCGCGAGCGGCGGCGAGGCTCCGGCTTGTGTGTCGTCGGTTCATCGGGCATGACGGCGGCATGAGTTCCGATCCCCGGCCGGCCGCGCCGCCTGACGACAGCGCGATCATGTGGCGCCGCCTGTTCCGCCTGTGGGCGCTGATGACGGGCGTGTGGGCGATCATGGGGATTGGCACGACGGGTCTGGCATGCTCGCTGGGCGACTGGTCGGCGGGTTGGTGCAGCGGCGCGACATCGCTCTCCGCCGTCGACATCGCCTACGAGCTGCTGGGGCTGCCGTTCTTCTTCCTGGTGAGCGGCCTGCTCG
>CAYNOF010000043.1:0-2447 GCA_964398335.1 uncultured Rhizobiaceae bacterium | reverse complement strand
CGATGTACAAACAGATCCTCAACGAGAAGCTGGGCATCGATCCCGCCGACGTGAAGTTCATCGACGGCGACACCGACCTCGTGGCGTTCGGCATGGGCACGATGGGCTCGCGCTCGACGGTGATCGGCGGCTCCGCCCTGTTCCTCGCCGCCGACAAGGTGATCGCCAAGGGCAGGAAGATCGCCGCCCACCTGATGGAGGCCGGCGACCAGGACATCGAGTTCGTCGATGGCGCCTACCGCATCGTCGGCACCGACAAATCGGTCACCATGAAGCAGGTGGCGATCGCCGCCTTCCAGCCGCCGCGCCTGCCCAAGGGCGTCGAGATCGGCCTGTACGAGAACGCCACCTACCTGCCGCCCAAGGACACTTTCCCCAACGGCTGCCACATCTGCGAGGTCGAGATCGATCCCGAGACCGGCCAGGTGAAGCTCGACCGCTATGCCGTGGTCGACGACGTCGGCACCGTCATGAACCCGATCGGCCTGAAGGGCCAGATCCATGGCGGCGTGGCGCAGGGCGTCGGCCAGATCCTGATGGAGCGCGTCGTGTGGGATCGCGAGACCGGCCAGCTCTACACCGCGAGCTTCATGGACTACGCCATGCCGCGCGCCGACGTGATGTGCGACATGGAAATCAAGAGCAATCCCGTGCCGACCAAGTTCAACCCGCTGGGCGCCAAGGGTGCCGGCGAGGCCGGCACGGTGGGCGCCATGCCTGTCGTGATGAACGCGGTCATGGACGCGCTCGCCGAGCTGGGCGTGCGCGAGCTCGACATGCCGGCAACCAGCGACCGGGTCTGGGCGGCGATCCAGAAGGCGCAGCGCCCGTAGGGAATGCCACCCATGCGATCAATGGGCGCCCAATCGTGCTAGGTTATATTTCCTGCGTGGATTCGCAGAGGGTGCCGACCGTTGGGGGAAGTCCAGCGCCTTGCCGCGTTGTACCGGTACGATGTCGTACGGACTGAGCCGGAGCCGCAGTTCGACGCCATCGTCGCGCTGGCCGCTCGCATGTTCGATGCGCCGATCGCGACGTTGGCCTTTCACGATTCCGACTATCTCTGGTTCAAGGCACGCTACGGTCACGACCTTCCCGGCCTGCCGCGCGCCGCGGCGTTCTCGGAGACCGTCATCACCAGCGGCAAGGTCGAGGTCATTCGCGACACCTTGGACGACGCGCGCCTGCGCGACGACCCGCAGGTCGCCGGCGGGCTGCGCGTGCGCTTCCATGCAGCGGCGCCGATCTTCTCCTCCGATCGCCAGCCTATCGGCACGATCGGCGTCTCCGATACGCGTCCCCGTCCCGACCTGCCCGACGACCGGGTGGCCAGCCTCGAGGCGATGGCGCGGCTGGTGGAGTCCGAGCTCGAGCGGCGCCTGCTGACGCGATCTCTCGCCAATACCGCCGAGCGCTATCGCGAGCTGCTCGACCTGGCGTCCGACTGGACCTGGGAGACCGATGCGGAGCACCGCATCGTCTTCGACGTCGGCCGCAGGCAGGTCGGTCCGGTGCTCAACCGCATCGCCTATGGCCGGCGGCGCTGGGAGATGCCGGGCGCCAAGGTCCTGCGCGGCGACTGGGGCGAATACATCGGCAAGCTCGAGCGGCGCGAGGAGTTCCGCGGCTTCGAGTACCAGGTGCAGACCGAGGAGGACGGCCTGCGCGCCTTCCGCATCAGCGGCCGGCCGCGCTTCGACGCGGATGGCAGGTTCCTCGGCTATGGCGGCACGGCGTCGGACATCACCAAGCGCGTGCAGGCCGAGCAGGCGCTGCGCGACAGCGAGGCGACCTTCCGGGATCTCTTCGATCGACACCCCAGCCCGATGCTGGTCTACACCCGCAGGAACCTGCGCATCCTCGCCGTCAACCAGGCCGCCTGCGCCACCTACGGCTACGAGCAGAAGGAATTCCAGGCGCTGCGGGTGTCCAACCTGCGCCCGCCGGAGGAGCGCGACGACCTCGCGCAGGGATTGCGCACCTCGAGGGTCAAGGTGCCGGTCCAACGGCGCGTACGCCACCTCGCCAAGGACGGCCGCCTGCTCGATGTCATCCTCGATGCGGTCTCGATCACATTCCGCGGCACCGACGCGCGGCTGGTGCACATCCGCGACATCACCCGCCAGCGCCGCGCCGAGGAGAAGCTTGTCGAAGCCGAGGCACGGCTGCGCTCGGCGCAGAAGCTCGAGGCGCTGGGCCAGCTCACCGGCGGCATCGCGCACGACTTCAACAACCTGCTGACGGTGATCGTCGCCTGCCTCGAGGATCTGCGCGACGATGCCGACGAGCGGGCCGGCGAGACGATCGACACGGCGATGGCCGCGGCCGAGCGCGGCACGAGCCTGCTGAAGCAATTGCTGGCCTTCGCGCGGCGCCAGGAGCTGACGCCGGCGCGCACGGACCTCGGCCTCGTCCTGCAGCAGATCCGCGGCATCCTCAGGACGTCG
>CAYNOF010000042.1:0-2107 GCA_964398335.1 uncultured Rhizobiaceae bacterium | reverse complement strand
TGCCCGGCCGGAAATCGCGCGGCGGCGTCGTTGAGCTGGATGCGCACGCGATAGCGCTCGCCTGGCGTCAGTGGCGTCGGCGTTGCGTGGCTGTCGCGATGCGTGAGGTTGAGCACGCCGAAGCTCACGCGCAGCGACTGGCCGGTGGGATGCACGTCGCACAGCCGCGCGATGAGCTGCGCGATCGGCTGGTCCGAGACGATGTCGAGCGTGATGACCGGCGCGCCGAGGATCTCGACGGCCTCGTCGAGTGCCGGCGTGTCGAAAGCGAGGGACAGCGCGTCGTCCTCGCGCTGGTCGTCGGCCTGGTCCTGGCCGCGGCCGAACGGACACCATTCGCCGCCGTGCTTTCCCAGCGTCAGCGGCGAGCAGACCGGGCGCGCGGTCAGCGTCGCGGCACGCGGCGACAACCCCGCGTCGGTGAGAAACAACTGCCGCGTCGTCACGTCGGGCGGCGGCCATGCCGGCTCGACGATCCAGCGCCCCGGCAGCTTCTCGTGCCACGAGGCGGGCTTGACGCTGTCGCACATCCAGGCGCGCAGCATCGGCTCGTCCGTCACGCCGTTGTCGATGCCCTTCAGCCAGCGATCCCACCAGCGCAGCGTCTCCTGCAGGAAGCCGATCTGCGGGCCGGGCAGCGCGAAATGCGGATAGGCATGCGCCCACGGCCCGATCAGGCCCTTGCGCGGCACCTGGAGATGCTCGAGCAGGCGCGGCACGGCGTTGGTGTAGCCATCGGTCCAGCCGCCCACGACATAGGCCGGGCAGGCGATGGCGCCGTAGTCCTCGCACACCGAGCCGTGCTGCCAATAGGCATCGCGCCGCTGGTGCCTGAGCCAGCGGTCGAGGAACAGCGGCAGGTTGCGCATGCGCTCGAGCCACATCGCGCGCCAGCGCTCGCCGACGAGCGCGGGATCGGGCGGCCGCGCCATCTCGCCGAAGAAGAAGCCGGCCCAGCCGAAGCCCGAGGTGAGCTTGGCGCCGCCCATGTAGTGCACGTCGTCGCGATAGCGATCGTCGGTCGAGCACAGGCTCACGATGGCTTTCAGCGCCGGCGGCCGCAGCGCCGCCACCTGCAGCGCGTTGAAGCCGCCCCAGGAGATGCCCATCATGCCGACATGGCCGTCGCACCAGGGCTGCGCGGCGAGCCAGGCGATCACCTCCAGCGCATCGTCGTGCTCCTGCCGGCTGTATTCGTCGCTCAGCAATCCATCCGACTCGCCGCTGCCGCGGATGTCGACGCGCGCGCAGGCATAGCCGTGCTCGGCGAGCCAGGGATGGGTGAGCGCGTCGCGTTCATAGGTGCCGTCGCGCTTGCGGTAGGGCAGGTACTCGAGGATCGCCGGGACCGGATGGGTCTCGGCGTCGTCAGGCAGCCACAGCCGCGCGGCCAGCCGCGTGCCGTCCTTCAGCGGGATCAGGAGGTGCTCGATCTCGCGCATGCGCAAACATCGTCGTCCCAGGGGACGACATCATAGCGCTGTCGCTGCAAGAAAGTCGGCTATGCCGAACCCATGCGCTTCAGATAGGCGAGCAGTTCGCGCCGCTTCACCGCCGCGACGGTGGCGAAGGCCGCTGCCAGCACGAAGACGGCCAAGGGCGCCAGCGCCATCAGATCGAGTCCCGTGCCTGTTTCAACCGGCATCGCGCGTCTCCCGTTGCTGGGTCGCCACGCAATGGACGTAGGATCGCCGCAAACCGCGTCAAGGCCATGCTGCGGTGGACAGAATCGATGATCAGTGGCGCATCAGATATCCGATTCGCGGCCGCACTCCTCGCAGGTCAGCGTCGCGGCGGGCTTGCCGCAGGACGGGCAATGCGCACCGCGCTCGGCATCCCAGACGATCGCCTCGTCGCAGGCGGCGCATTTCAGCGCCGGCGTATCCAGGCCGCAGCCCGGGCAGGTATGGCCGACCAACAGGGCCATCGGACAGGCTCCCGATGTAACCGGAGAGGGCGTGTTGGTGGGGACGGCGGTCCCGACCACACACGTAGGGTCCGCCGCTGTGCATCACCCGACACGTTGGGTTACGACATGTTTCAGCGCGCAGCGCGCCGTCACGCCCGACCATGCAACCCGATCCGCCTGGTCGTCGTTGGACAGGGC
>CAYNOF010000041.1:0-2537 GCA_964398335.1 uncultured Rhizobiaceae bacterium | reverse complement strand
AGCCCGCGCGCGAGGCGGTGCTGGCCAGCACGGCGCCGGTCGCCGGACCGGCGTGGTGGAAGTGGATGCTGGTGGCCTCGTTCCTGCTGGTCGTGCTGGCGGCTGCCGCCTGGTATGTGCGGCCCTACCTGCCGCAATGGGCCTGGGACGGCCACACCGGCGTGCCGACGCCGGATCGTCCGGCTGCCGGCCCGACCACCGCGGCGGCGGTCGACGATTCGGCGCTGCGCGCGCTGAAGGAGCGCGAGGCGCAGCTCGCCGCCGACCTGGCGCGCCTGCGCGACCAGTTCGTCGACAAGCGCGGTGCCTGCGCGCCCGGCTCCACCGGCCGGGTCGTGCCCGACAGGCCGGTGCCTGACACCCAGGCCGATGTCGGCATCCTGGTGCTGCCCGACGGCACGCATGTGCGGCCCGACGGCGTGGTCGTCGATGAGGACGGCAAGCCGAAGCTCGGACCCGATGGCCGCCCGCTTGTCGTCGATCGCGACCGCATGCGCACGGCGACGGCCCCGACCAGGCCGGATGCGGCCAAGCCTGACGTCACCAAGCCCGACGTCACCAAGTCCGACGCCCGGCGCCCGGAGGTCGCGGCGCCGAAGCCCGACACCATCAAGCCGCCGGTGACGAAGCCCGACGTGGCGGCGCGGCCCGATCCGGCCAAGCCCGATGCCGCACGGCCGCCGGTGGCCAAGCCGGATATCGCTGCCGGCAAGCCGCCGGCCGGTCCGGCGCGGCCGCCGGCCACGGCCTCGACCGACAAGCCGATCGAGCCGGTCAAGGTGCCGCCGGGCAAGGGCGTGGAATTCATGGCCGGCACGTGGCGGTCGAGCACCGACCTGACGACCCAGGGCGGTGACGATGTCGTACGCCCGCAATACACCTTCGATAAGGATGGCAAGGGCAAGACCCGCATCATCCAGAAGAACGGCGTGGTCTGCGAAGGCCCCGCCACCGCCCGGCGCGACGACCAGGGCCGGCTGGTGATCCGCGAGAGCGAGCCGCTGAAATGCACCGACGGCACGTCCTACGCACCCTCCACCGTGACCTGCCAGACCGATGCGGCGGGCCGTTCCGCGTGCAGCGGCAGCAGCGAAGGCGGGCCGGGCTACGTCGTCACGCTCGGCCGGTAACACCGGGTTGCGGCCGGTTACACGCGGCCTCAGACTGACTATATTCGCGTTGCGCTCCTCGACAGCGCTTACCCGACCTGTTGCATGAGCGATCTCGCACCCTTACCCCGCTACCCCCAACCGACCACGCTGATCGCCAAGAGCGGCGTGCAGTTCCTCGACTTCGGCCTCGAGCCCTCGAAGCTGGTGGTCAAGGAGTGGCGCTTCATCGATTCGGGCCAGAAGAAGGGCGCCGACGATCTGGTGCAGTTCGAGTACGACGCCACCCGCGGCGTCTACGAGGTGGTCGAGGACGGCCGCCGCGTCGAGAAGCCGTCGAACCTCGACATCGGCATCAAGGACGCGCTGGTGCCCTTCATCGACAAATGGGTGCCGGTGCCGTTCTTCCAGGTGCGGCCGGGCCGCACCTTCAAGGACGGCCCGGGCGACTGGGCGCGCGTGCGCGTGGTCGACCTCGAGTCGCGCCACGGCGAGGGCTTCCGCGACGAGCACGGCTTCCGCTACCGCGTCGTGCTGGCCTTCGACACCGGCCTGCTGCCCGAGACCGAGGGCCGCGCCTATCTCGCGCCCTCGGCCAAGGACGTCGCCGCCGGCGCGATCTTCGCGCTGGCGCATCGCCAGGCCGACAATCACTGGTTCCTGCGCCAGGACTGGCTGCGCCAATGGGTCGACGAGCTGTTCCGCGAGCTCTATCCCAAGCTCAACGCCGAGCAGATCGAGACCGACGTCAAGCGCACGCCCGAGGAGCCGATGGGCCGCTACCTGGCGTTCATCGGCCTGCTGCACGAGTCCGGCATCCTGCCGCCGGTGAAGCTGGTGGGCGACGCCGAGCGGCCGGGCCGCGGCGCGATCGATGTCGACCTCGTGCTCGACGTCGGCAATTCGCGCACCTGCGGCATGCTGATCGAATCGACCGGCGACGGGCCGGCGAACCTCAACGATTCCTACGAGCTGTCGCTGCGCGACCTGACGCATCCCGAGCGCGTCTACGCCAAGCCCTTCGAGTCGCGCATGGAGTTTGCGCAGGCGACCTTCGGCAAGAACCACCTGTCGCGCCAGGGCGGCCGTACCGACGCCTTCATCTGGCCGACCTTGGCGCGCATCGGGCCGGAAGCCACGCGGCTGGCCTCGCGCCGGCGCGGCACCGAGGGCAATACCGGCATGTCCTCGCCCAAGCGCTATCTCTGGGATACCGAGCCGCAGCGCCGCGAATGGCTGTTCAACAACTCGCAGGCCGGCGAGCCCTCGACGCAGGCGGCCAACAGCGGCCCGCTGGCGCAGCTCGTGAACACGCGCGGCGAGGCGCTGCATCGCCTGCCGCCGGGCGACGAGGACGACCTGCCGGTGTTCGAGCCGCGCTACTCGCGCTCCTCGATGATGACCTTCGCGCTGTGCGAGATCCTGCTG
>CAYNOF010000040.1:0-4427 GCA_964398335.1 uncultured Rhizobiaceae bacterium | reverse complement strand
GGCAAGGCGTTCCAGACGTCGCGCTGGGACTACAACTACGACCTCGAAGGCAAGCGCGTCGGCATCATCGGCACCGGCGCCACCGCCGTGCAGGTGATCCCCGAGATCGCCAAGGTGGTGAAGGAGCTCTACGTCTTCCAGCGCACGCCCTCGACCATCGACGTGCGCGACCAGCGCGCCACGACGCAGGAAGAGATCGACACCTGGTCGAAGGAGCCGGGCTGGGCCAAGGCGCGGCGCGAGCGGCTGGCGACGATCTCCTCGGGCCGCACGGCGCTGCAGGGCAACGACGATTTCCTCGCCGGCCGCGTCGCCTCGGTGAAGGAGCACAGGGTCTACGAGCGCCAGCTCTCGCCCGAGGAGCTGATCCAGGCGCAGCTCAACACCAATTTCCGCATCATGGAGCAGATCCGCGCGCGCGTGGACGCGGTGGTGAAGGATCCCAGGACCGCGGCGGCGCTGAAGCCCTATTACCCCTATGGCTGCAAGCGGCCGACCTTCCACGACGAGTACCTGCCGAGCTTCAACCTGCCGCATGTCCACCTGATCGACACCGCGCCCCTGGGCGTGAGCAAGATCACGCCCAAGGGCGTCGTGCACGACGGCGTCGAGTACGAGCTCGACGTGCTGATCTACGCCACCGGCTTCGAGTGGATGGCGACCGGCACGTTCAACATGATTCTGGGACGCAACGGCCAGACGCTGCGCGACAAGTGGCGCGGCGAAGGCGTGCGCACGTTCCTGGGCATGCACAGCCAGGGCTTCCCCAACATGTTCATCATGTCGGGCCCGCAGGGCGGCGGCGGCCAGTTCAACTTCACGCGCGGCCTGGAGGGCCACACCGACTACATCGTCTGGATGCTGCAGACGATGAAGGAGCGCGGTGCGTCGATCGTCGACGTGAAGAAGGATCCCGAGGTCGCCTACGCGCAGCATTGCCGCGAGGCCGACATCATGACCGCGCCGTTGCGTGACTGCCTCAGCTACTACAACGGCGACGGCAAGGCAGAGCCCGGCAGCCTCGCCTATTACGGCGGCCCCAGGAAATGGCACGACCTGCGTATCGCCGCGCAGGCCTCGCTCGAGCCGTATGTGTTCGAGAAGAGCACCACCTCACCCTGAGGAGCGCCCGCAGGGCGCGTCTCGAAGGGTGGGCGACACACCGGGGCGGTTGCCCGTGCTTCGAGACGGAAGCTGCGCGACCTCCTCAGCATGAGGTAGTGCGCGTCACACCGCCGGGCTGGTGCCGCCGTCGACGTTGATCGCCACGCCGTTGATGTACGAGCCGGCGTCCGAGGCCAGGAAGCAGGCCATGTTGGCGAATTCCTGCGCTTCGCCCATGCGGCCCATCGGGATCTTGCGCGCGTCCGACATGCCCTGCAGGAACTCCTTGTAGCTCTTGCCCTGCCCGGCGCCGGCGTCGAAGCGGCGGCGCCACTGGTCGCTCTCGATCAGGCCGACCAGCATCGCGTTGACCAACACGTTGTGCGGCGCGCCCTCGTGCGACAGCGCCTTGGTCAGCGCCATGCCCGCCGCGCGCGACACGCTGGTCGGCGTCGAACTCGCCGTCGGCGCCTTGGCACCGATGTTGAGCACGTTGATGATGCGGCCCCACTTGCGCTCCTTCATGCCCGGCAGCGCCAGGCGGCACAGCCGGATCGCCGGCCAGACCTTGACGTTGAAATCGGCCTCCCACTCGGCGTCAGTCACGCTCTCGAACGGCTTCGCGGCCGAGGAGCCGGCGTTGTTGACCAGGATGTCGACCTTGCCGAAGTCACGCACCACCTGCGCCCACGCGCCCTCGAGGTCCTGGCGGTTGCTGACGTCACAGCTATAGCCCTCGACCTTGGTGCCGGCCGCCTTGGTGATCGCGGCCTTGGCCTCGGCGAGCTTCTCGGGCCGCCGCGCCAGCAGCGCCACGCTGGCGCCCGACTTGGCGAAGGTCTCGGCCATGGCGCGGCCCAGGCCCATGCTGGCGCCGGTGATCACTGCCACGCGCCCGTCCATCCGACATTCCATCGTCTCTCTCCCGCTTCAGGAAAATGCCGGCGGACGGTAGCATGGTTTTTGCCGCTGTCCCGAGCGGCGGCGATGTCGTGGAGTTCGGTCATGGCACAAGGCTTTGTCTATCCCGCCGGCTTCACGACGCGCGACATCGCGACCAACGGCACGACGCTGCATGTGCGCATCGGCGGCAGCGGCCCGCCGGTCGTGCTGCTGCACGGCTATGGCGAGACCGGCGACATGTGGGCGCCACTCGCGCAGGAGCTGATGGGCACGCGCACGATCGTCGCGCCCGATCTGCGCGGCATGGGCCTGTCGGCGCGTGCCGAGAGCGGCTTCGACAAGAAGAACCAGGCCGCCGACATCGCCGGCGTGATGGACGCGCTGGGCATCCCGGGCGCGCCCGTCGTGGCGCACGACATCGGCAACATGGTGGCCTTCGCGCTCGCCGCCTGGCACGCCAGACGCGTGACGCGGCTGGTGATGATGGATGCGCCGGTTCCCGGCGTCGGGCCGTGGGACGAGATCCTCAAGCATCCGCTGCTGTGGCATTTCCGCTTCGGCGGTCCCGACATGGAACGGCTCGTCGCCGGACGCGAGCGCATCTACCTCGACCGTTTCTGGAACGAGTTCTCGGCCGATCCCAGGCGCTTCGACGAGGCCTCGCGCCAGCACTACGCCGCGCTCTACGCGCGGCCGGGCAACATGCATGCCGGCTTCGCGCAATTCGCCGCCTTCGATCAGGACGTGATCGACAACCGTGCCTTCCTGGACGCCGGCGGCCGCCTGGCCATGCCGGTGCTGGCGGTCGGCGGTGCCCGCTCCTTCGGCTCGACCATGGCGCAGGTGATGCGCGCGGCGGCCGACACCGTGCAGGAGTCGGTGATCGCCGATTCGGGTCACTGGCTGATGGAAGAGCAGCCACAGGCCACCATCGCCGCCATCCGGCCCTTCATTGCGAGCTGACGAGCGCGGCCCGCAAGGGAACCGGGCTTGCGGCCGGTCCGTTTTGTCTCACGACAATCCGGACCGCATCCCTTGAAAGCCAACACCATCGAACCGGGCGGCGCCAATGCGCCGCTCGAGAGCTATGGCCTGATCGGCGATTGCCAGGCGGCGGCGCTGGTCGGACTCGACGGCTCGATCGACTGGCTGTGCTGGCCGCGCTTCGACTCCGATGCCTGCTTCGCCGCCCTGCTCGGCGACGCCTCGCACGGACGCTGGCGGATCGCGCCCGCGGCAGAGTCCGTCGAGGTGTCGCGCCGCTACCGTCCCGACTCGCTGATCCTGGAGACCACGTTCAAGAGCGAAACCGGGATCGTGACCGTGATCGATTTCATGCTGCCGCGCGGCCACGCCTCGGACCTCATGCGCATCGTGCGCGGCGTGGAAGGCGAGATCGAGATGCAGACCGATCTCTGTCCGCGCTTCGGCTACGGCGCCGCCACGCCGTGGATCGGCCGGATGCGCGGCGGCGCGCTGCGCATCGTCGCCGGTCCGGACATGATGGTGCTGCGCGCGCCGATCAGGCATCGCATCGAGGACGCCGCGATCCGCGCCTCGTTCACGGTGCGCCAGGGCGAGTCGGTGTCCTTCGACCTGAGCTACGGCTCGTCACATCTGCCGCCGCCCAAGGCAACAGCGTGCGACCAGGCGCTGGCCGATTGCGAACGCTTCTGGCGCGGCTGGACGGCCGCCACCAGGACCACCGGCCCTTACGAGGACGCCATCCGCCGCTCGCTGATCACGCTCAAGGCGCTGACCTATGCGCCCAGCGGCGGCATCGTCGCGGCGCCCACCACGTCGCTGCCGGAAAAGCTCGGCGGCGAGCGCAACTGGGATTACCGCTACTGCTGGATCCGCGATTCGACGCTGACCCTGCTCGCCATGATGAATGCCGGCATCTACGACGAGGCGGCGGCCTGGCGCGACTGGCTGCATCGCGCGGTGGCCGGCGATCCGGCGCAGATGCAGATCATGTACGGCATCCTGGGCGAGCGGCGGCTGACCGAGTGGGAGATCGACTGGCTGCCGGGCTATCGCGGCTCGCGGCCGGTGCGCATCGGCAACGCCGCGCACCGCCAGTTCCAGCTCGACGTCTACGGCGAGCTGATGGACACCTTCGCCCAGGCGCGCAAGGGCGGGCTCGCCTCCAACGAGAGCGCCTGGGCGCTGCAGACCGAGCTGGTCGATCACGTCGCGCGCCATTGGCGCGAGCCCGATTCGGGCATCTGGGAAAGCCGCGGTCCGTTGCGCCACTTCACCTTCTCCAAGGTCATGGCCTGGGTCACCTTCGACCGCGCGATCAGGGCGGTCGAGGAGCACGACCTGCCCGGCGATGTCGAGCGCTGGCGCGAATTGCGCGCCGCAATCTGCGCCGACGTCCCCGCCCGCGCCTTCGACGCCCGGCGCAACACCTTCCG
>CAYNOF010000039.1:0-7078 GCA_964398335.1 uncultured Rhizobiaceae bacterium | reverse complement strand
ATCCGCTGTCCTACAAGCGCGAGAAGGACGTCGAGTTCCGCGACACGGTCGTGACGCTGCTGATCGACAATTCCGGCTCCATGCGCGGCCGTCCCATCACGGTCGCGGCGATGAGCGCCGACATCCTGGCGCGCACGCTGGAGCGCTGCGGCGTGAAGGTCGAGATCCTCGGCTTCACGACGCGCGCCTGGAAGGGCGGCCAGAGCCGCGAGCAATGGCTCGCCGCCGGCAAGCCGGCCAACCCGGGCCGCCTCAACGACCTGCGCCACATCGTCTACAAGAGCGCCGACGCGCCGTGGCGGCGGGCGCGCAAGAATCTCGGCCTGATGCTGCGCGAGGGCATCCTCAAGGAGAACATCGACGGCGAGGCGCTCTTGTGGGCGCACAACCGGCTGATCCCGCGCACCGAGGAACGCAAGATCCTCATGGTGATCTCCGACGGCGCGCCGGTCGACGACTCGACCTTGTCGGTGAACCCCGGCAACTACCTCGAGCGCCATCTGCGCGACGTGATCGACTGGATCGAGCTGCGCTCGCCGGTCGAGCTGGTGGCCATCGGCATCGGCCACGACGTCACGCGCTACTACAAGCGCGCCGTCACCATCGTCGACGCCGACCAGCTCGGCGGCACGATGATGGAGCAGCTCGCCTCGCTGTTCGACGAGGAAGGCGACGCGCGCACGGCCGACGCCTCGCGCCGCGCCGGCCGCAAGATCAGCGCCGCCATCTCCGCCGGGGCGCGCAAGCATTGATGGGAGCGCCGGCGTCCCGCCGGCTCGTCGCATTGGTTCGACGATCCTGAAGAGGCCGGCGGGACGCTGGCGCTCCCAAAGCCTCCTCGACCGGGCGGCCGCAGCCCCGTAGAATCGCCGTCCCTCAAGCCGGCGCCCGCCGGCCAACCAACGGCGATCCATGCCGCTGCACGCTGCCGCGATCTTTCTCGGCTCGTTCCTGCTGTTCCTCGTCCAGCCTTTGGTGGCGCGGCAGATGCTGCCGTGGTTCGGCGGCGCCGCCTCGGTGTGGACCGTGTGCATGGTCTTCTTCCAGGTGGCGCTGCTGGCGGGCTACGCCTACGCCCATCTCGTCACGCGCTATCTCGCGCCCCGGCCGCGCGCGGTGCTGCATCTCGCGCTGCTGACGCTCAGCCTGCTGTGGCTGCCGATCGCCGCCGATGCGTCGTGGAAGCCCGCCGGCGGCGACGCGCCGGCACCGCGCATCCTGCTCTTCCTGCTCGCCACCATCGGCCTGCCCTTCACCCTGCTCGCCGCCAACGGCCCGCTCGCCCAGGCGTGGTTCGCGCGCGCCAGACCCGGTGTCAGCCCCTACCGGCTCTTCGCGCTGTCGAACTTCGCCTCGCTGCTGGCGCTGCTCGGCTACCCGGTGCTGCTCGAGCCCTGGCTGGCGACGGCGGGACAGGTCTGGGTCTGGTCCGGCCTCTACATCGCCTTCGCCGTCGTGCTGGCGAGCGCCGCCTTCATGGACTCGCGCCTGCCCGCGTCGCCGGCCACTCAGGCATCGGCCGCCGCTGACGCGGCCCCACCCGGCACCCGCGACTACCTCGTCTGGACCGGGCTCGCCGCGCTGGGCTCCGTGCTGCTGCTCGCCGTCACCAACCACCTGACGCAGGACGTGGCGTCGTTCCCGCTGCTCTGGGTCGTGCCGCTGGCGCTCTACCTCGTGAGCTTCATCCTCTGCTTCGAGCGCGAGCGGGTCTATCGCCTGCCGCTCTACGCCATCCTGTTCATCGCCGTCGTCGTCTGCTTCGCGATCGCGCGCGGCGTGCCCGGGCTGAAGGACAACCTGCCGGCGCAGCTCGCGGTCTCGGCCGCCCTGGTCTTCGTCGGCTGCATGATCTGCCACGGCGAGCTGGCGCAGATGCGGCCCGCGCCGCGCCATCTCACCGGCTTCTACCTCACCGTCGCCGCCGGCGGTGCGCTGGGCGGCCTGCTGGTGGGCGTGGCGGCCCCGCTGCTGCTGCCCAATTACTTCGAGCTCGACATCGCGCTCGCCGCCCTGGTCGGGCTGATCCTGCTGCGCATCCGCGCCGGCAAGCCGGGCTCGCCGGTACTCACCGCGATCGCGCTGGGCGGCCCGCTGCTGCTGGTCGGCGCGCAGTTCGTGAAGGAGCGCACCGAGGCGGTGGCCTCGGTGCGCAATTTCTACGGCGTGCTGCGCCTGCTGGAAGTCGGCGACGGCGCGGAGCGCGAGCGCCAGATCGTGCACGGCACCATCATCCACGGCCGCCAGTTCCTCAGCCCCGAGCGGCGCCGCGAAGCCACCGGCTACTACCGCCGCGAAGGCGGCGGCGGCCGCGCCATCGAGGCGCAGATGGAGCGTGGGCCGGTGCGCGTGGGCGTGGTCGGGCTGGGCGCCGGCGCGCTGGCCGCCTATGGCCGGGCCAGCGACACGGTGCGCTTCTACGAGATCAATCCCGCCGTGATCGCCATGGCGCGCCAGGACTTCACCTATCTGAGCGACAGCAAGGCCGGCATCGAGACCGTGCTGGGCGACGCGCGGCTGGTGCTGGAGCGCGAGGCGCCGCGGCACTTCGACGTGCTGGCGATCGACGCCTTCTCCGGCGATGCGATTCCCGTGCATCTGCTGACCCTGGAGGCGATCGACGTCTACCTGCGCCACCACGCTCCCGACGGCATCCTGGCGTTCCACGTCAGCAACAGGTTCCAGGTGCTGCCGCCGGTGGTCGGCGCGCTGGCAAAAGCGCGCGGCCTGCAGGCGCGCTATGTCGGCGACCGCGATCCCGCCTCGGGCGCGGCGGTCAGCGAATGGGTGCTGCTGTCGCGCAGCGCGCAGTCGCTGGCGCATCCCCGCATCGCCACAGTCGCCACCGACGCGCCGGTGCGCGGCGCCGCCTGGACCGACGATTTCGCCACGCCGTTGCGGGCGCTGAAATGGTAGCGCTCAGAGCCTGAAGTGCTCGCGGATCAGCCGGGCGCAGGCCTCGGGCGTCGCCGCCGCCGTGTCGACTTCCAGGTCGTAGACGATGCCGCGGTGGACCCGATCGTACTGCCAGCGCGCCAGGCCGATTTCCCGGTCGCCACGCGCACGCTCGCGCGCTTCGAGCACGTCGAGCGGCGCGAACAGGCCGACGATGCGCAGATCGAAGGGGCTCAGCAGATCGCGGTACTCCTGCAGCGGCCCGGCATCGAGCATCACCTCGTCGACGATCAGATTGTTGCCCTGGCCGGCCATCGCCGCGATGGCGTGGCGCATGCCCCGCAGGGCGCGCTGCAGCGTCGGACCGCTCTTGATGGCGATGGCCGGCAGGCCATCACGCAGACCGCGTTCGAACACCAGGCCGTCGGGATGATCGAGCATCGCCGCAGGCAGCATCTCGATGAACGCATCCATGGCGACAAACAGGAACGGCTTCGCGGCGATCGCCTGGAGGGCGCGCGCCGTGGAGCTTTTGCCCACGCTGCCGACGCCGTTCAGGATGATGACCTGCGCACGCGGCTCCGGCGTCACTGCTCCGGCCGCCCGAGCTGCGAGATGAAGAACGCCAGCGTGGTGTTCCACGCCAACTGCGCGTCGATCTTGGCGTAATTGCTGGACAGCGGATTGGCGAAGTTGCGGCCCACCGGGTAGCTGTAGATCTGCGTCAGCTTCGAGCCGGCGCGGCGGAAGCGGTTCTCCATCTCGTAGCGCCAGGCCGGCCCGGCGAGATCGTCGCGGTCGCCGAAATGCGCGATGATGTGGTTGGGATAGCGGTTGACGTCTTCGTCGGTGAACTGCACGCGGCCATAAAAGAAGGCCATCGGGTGGATCAGGGTCTGGCGCGCCGCCGCCAACGACCAGGCGCAGGACGGACCGAAGGCGATCAGCCCCAGCTTGCGGTCGATGAAGTCGCGCGAGCGCAGCCAGTCCGCCCACATGGCGATGGCCGTGATCGCCACGTCCTCGGCGATCGCCGTGCGCGCCAGCTCGGCCGCCTCGGCGTCGGTCTTGGCCGTCTTGCCGCGGAACAGGTCGACGACCAGCGCGACATAGCCCTCCAACGCCAGCGTATCGGCATAGACCTGCATCTGCGGCGTGACGCCGAAGCCGTCATGCACCAGCAGGATGCCCGGCACCGGCTTGGCCGGCAGCTTGGTCGGCGTCAGCTTGCCGGTGAACTCGCCGAAGCCCGGCACGGTGATGATCGGCGTATCCTCGGCCGGCTGTTGGCGGCGCCCCTGGGCCAGCGCACCGCGCGCCACGGCAGCCATCGCCAGGCCGCCCAGTACGCCGCGCCGGCTGGTCTGTCCTCGATCCGTCATGGGGATGATTCTAGGCGTGGATTGATGGCGTTGCCATGGCACAATAGCCTTACCGCTCGTGTCTCTCGAGACCCCTCCCGCATGATCTCGTTCCGTGTCCGCGACATCGCGATCGGCTTGCCGGCGCTGGTCGTGGCCCTTTCGCTCGTCAGCGCCTGCACGACGGCGGCGCGCGAGCCCGCGCCGGCGGCGCCCATCGAGATCGAGGCACGCACCATCCCGTTCAACGCCGACGATCCGGCCGCCACCGAGGTGGGCAAGCTGCGCTGGCGCGGCGGGCTGGTGCTGACGGCGAAGGACCGGCGCTTCGGCGGCTGGTCGGATCTGTGGATCGCGCCCGACGGTATCGCCCTGCACAGCATCTCCGACGAGGGCTCCTGGCTGGTGGCGAGCCTGCGCTACGACGGGGGCGGGCGGCTGACCGGCGTGGCGCCGGGCATGATCGGCTCGCTGCGCGGCGAGGACGGCCAGTTCCTGGTCGACAAGATCGAGACCGACGCCGAGGGGCTGGCCCACCTGCCCGACGGCGGCTGGCTGGTGAGCTTCGAGCGCGATCATCGCGTGATGCAATATCCGCCGGGCGAGGAGAGTGCCGGCCAGGGACTCGCGGGGCGGCCGCGGCGTCTGACCACGCCGCCCGAGTTCAGGCGCCAGCCGGCGAATGGCGGCGTCGAGACGATCGTCGTGCTGCCCGACCGCCGCACGCTCCTGATCAGCGAGGAGATGAGCGAGAAGCCGGGCACGGTGGTCGGCTGGATCGTCGATGCCGACGCGACCTGGCACAAGTTCCAGTACCAGACGCGCGACGAGTTCCATCGCCCGACCTCGATCGCGGTGCTGCCCGACGGCAACCTCGTGCTGCTCGAGCGCGCCTTCGATCCGGTGCGCGGCGTGCGCATCGCCGTCAAGCGGGTCCGGCTTGCCGACATACAACCCGGTGCCGTCGTGCGCGGCGAGGAGCTGGCCTGGTTGCGTCAGCCGCTGGCCGTCGACAATCTCGAGGGCGTTGCCGCCAACCGCGGGGCGCGCGGCGAGACGTTGCTGTGGCTGATGTCGGACGACAACTTCAACCCCCTGCAGCGCACGATCCTGCTGCATTTCGAGCTGACGCCGTGATGCCTGAACTTCTTTCCTGCTCGCCGCCATGACCCGCGCCCTTGCCGCCGGTACGGTCACGCTGGGGGCGCTGCTGCTGTTCCTGGTGCAGCCGATCGTCGGGCGCCTGCTACTGCCGCGCTTCGGCGGTGGTGCCGCGATCTGGAGCGCCTGCCTGGTGTTCTTCCAGGTGGCGCTGCTGCTGGGCTACGCCTATGCCGCCTTCATCACCGCCAGGCTCTCCTGGCGCAAGCAGCGCTGGCTGCACGTCGCCCTGATCGCCGCCAGCCTGGCCTCGCTGCCGCTGGGCCTGGGCGGCAGCCTGTCCGCCGACGGCACGGGCGATCCGGCGCTGGGCATCCTGGCCTCGCTGGCGCTGGGCATCGGCCCGACCTACGGGCTGCTGGCCTCGACCAGCCCGCTGGTGCAGGGCTGGCTGGCGCGCGCCGGCGCCGCGCCGTGGCGGCTGTTCGCCCTGTCCAACGTCGCGTCGCTGCTGGCGCTGATCGCCTATCCCTTCGTCATCGAACCGTGGCTCGGGCTGCATGTGCAGACCTGGGTGTGGTCGGCGGCCTATGCCCTCTACGCCGTGCTGATCGTGGCCTTCACCTGGCGCATCGTGCGCGCCGACGACATCGAGCCCGCGCCCGCCGCGCCGGCCGAGGACATGGGCATCGACGTGCGGCCGACGCCCCTGTGGATGATCGTCGTGCTGGCGGCCTTCCAATCGTCGTTGCTGGTGTCGGTCACCGAGTTCCTGACCCGCGACGTGGCGACGGTGACGCTGCTGTGGATCCCGCCGCTCGCCGTCTACCTGCTGACCTTCGTGGCGTGGTTCGACGGCCGGCTGGGCTATGTGCGGCCGATGTGGCTGGTTGCCGCGGCGCTGGCGGCGGTCGCCATGGCCTGGACGCTGATCGCCGATCCCTTCGCCTTCAAGCTCAGGCCCAACCTGCTGATGTTCATCGGCGGCCTGTTCATGATCTGCCTGTTCTGCCACGGCGAGGTGTCGGCGCGACGGCCGGCGCCGTCCCGGCTCGGGTCCTACTACCTGGCGATGGCCGCCGGCGGCGCGCTGGGCGGCCTGGCGATCGGTCTGGTGGCGCCCATGGTGCTGAACGACCAGTTCGATCTGGGCATCGTGCTGGCGCTGGTCTCGGTGCCGATGGCGCTCGCCATCCCGCGGCTCGACTCGCGCATGATCGCCTGGTGGCAGGCGCGGCGCGGCCGCGAGCCCGGGCTGGCCGCATGGATCGAGACCGGCGCGGTGCGCGGCCTCGCCGCGGCGCTGGTCCTGCTGGTCTTCGGCGGCGGCACGCTGGCGGTCTGGGACCGCTACGAGACGGATCGTGCGCGCACCGTCTCGGTGCAGCGCAATTTCTATGGCGTGCTGCGCGTCACCGAGAGCAACAAGGACACGGCGGACCACTCGCGCTCGCTGGTGCATGGCGCGATCCTGCACGGCTTCCAGATGATGGCGCTCGAGCGCCAGCTGCAGGCCACCGGCTACTACCGCGAGGAATCGGGTGTCGGCCGCGTGCTGCGCTCGCTGCCGCCGGCACCGCGGCGCATCGGCGTGGTCGGCCTGGGCAGCGGCGTGATGGCCGCCCATGGCCGCGCCGGCGACGTGGTGCGCTTCTACGACATCGATCCCGTCGTGCCGATCGTCGCCAGGCGCGACTTCACCTTCGTCAACCGCACGCCGG
>CAYNOF010000038.1:0-8014 GCA_964398335.1 uncultured Rhizobiaceae bacterium | reverse complement strand
TGGTGAACTTCATGAACTACGAGGGCTGGGAGTGGGGCCGCATCGCCGCCGGCGGCACGATGATCATGCTGCCGGTGCTGGTGTTCTCCTTCGTCGTGCGCCGGTACCTGGTGCACGGCCTCACCGGCGGCGCACTGAAAGGCTGATGCCGCGCCGGGTCGGCTCGTCCGACCCGGTGCGGCATCCGACGATCACTCTGCCGCCTGTTGCGCATTGGGTGCCGGCGTCACGCTCACCGGCTGCGGCATCGTCGGCGTCGGCACCGGCGGTGCGGCGATCAGCGCCTCGGTGATCTCCATCATCTCGCGCTGCAGGGCGAGGCCGTCGTCCGCCATGCGCTGCAGCGAGCCGTTGGCCCATTCCTGGTATTCGCGCGCCGCGTCGACCGGCGTCTTCGCCGCACAGATGCGCTGCGCCGCCTCCAGCGCGGCGCGCGTGCCGGTCTGGCGCCGCTCGAACCAGCCGCCGGCGAAAGCCTGCATGCTGTCGAGCACCTTCTGCTGGCCGCGCCAGAAATCGCGCGCCCGGCTGCTCGCCGCCGCGGCGTCCTGCGCCATCGGCTGCAACATGGATTGCATCGACTCGTAGACCTTCGTCACATTGTCACGCTCCATGGCGTCCTCCCTCGCCCAACCCTCCCCACAGATGGCATCGGCGGCGCCCTTCGCAAGGAAAGGAACGCGGGAATGGCGAAGAACCTGCTGATCACCGGCGGTGCCAGCGGCATCGGCGCGCAGACGGCGCGACGCGCCGCCGCACGCGGCTATCGTGTGGTGGTCAACTACCGCTCGCGCGCGGCGGCGGCCGAGGCGCTGGCGGCGGACATCGTGCGCGGCGGCGGCCCCGCGGTGGCGCTGCCGGGCGACATGGCACGCGAGGCCGACATCGTGCGCCTGTTCGAGGAGACGGAGCGTGCGCTGGGGCCGATCACCCATCTCGTCAACAGCGCCGGCATCGGCGCGCGGGCACGCGTCGCGGAGTATGACGCCGCCGTCATCGCCAACCTCCTCGCGGTCAACGTCACCGGCGTGATGCTGTGCTGCCGCGAAGCGGCCAGGCGCATGTCGACCCAGGCCGGCGGTGCCGGCGGCGCGATCGTCAACGTCTCGTCGTTGGCCGCGACCCTGGGCGGGCGGCCGGGCTCGTCGGCCTATGCCGCCAGCAAGGGCGCGGTCGATGCCTTCACCAAGGCCTTCGCCCGCGAGGTCGCCGACGAGGGCATCCGGGTGAACTCGATCCGGCCCGGCATGGTGCTGACGGAAATGACCGAGGGCCGCCTCAGGGACGCGGCCTACCGCGCCGGCATCGAGGCCTCGATCCCGATGCGCCGCGTCGGCCAGCCACAGGAGATCGCCGAGGCGATCCTGTGGCTGCTGTCGGACGAGGCCTCCTTCATCACCGGCGCCATGCTCGATGCCGCCGGCGGCGGCTACGTCATCTAGAACAGGCGCTCGTTGGCGCTGCCGTCATGCGACCACAGCGTGATCGACATGTGGCCCTTGCCCTGCTTGATCTCGATGCGCTTGAGCGCGGAGCGGTCGGACTTGCGGCTGACGAAATCGATGCGCCAGCCCTCGTTGCGATCGAGCACGGTCTTGACCGCGGCGTCGAACACCGTGCCGGGCTTGAGGTAGTGGTCCCACTCCAGGATGTCGACCGGCGTCATGCGGGCCGAGTAGTCGCCGTTGGTGCGCTTCTTCTTCGCCAGGGCCGGGTCGAACCTGTCGAGCCACTGGCGGTATTTGTTGTAGGTGTTGACGTACTTGTCGCGGCTGGTGGCGTCCTTCACCTGCGCGCGCCAGATCTCGGCCGGGTTGACCAGGCCGGTGCTGCGCATCTGCGCGCCGCCTTCGGTCGGCGTGAGCTGGTACAGCAGAGCCACGGGAACCTTCAACCGTCCGAAAATACCGATATGCGCGGGCATGTGCCGTTCACTCCCTGCGGTGCGGATCGGCCAACGCAGCCGTTGGCGGCCTCTCAATGCGCCAGATCGCAGCTTTAGGGAGGTAAAAAGTTCCAAAATTCTCCAAAGCGGGCGGTCCCTAGGCCACCAGCGGCATCACCTCCGATGCGAAGCGCTGCAGGCGCTCGATGCTCTGCGCGACGCCTTCGCTGCGGAAATCGAAGATCAGCTCGTGCACGCCGATCGCGGCGAACGAACGGATGTCGCCGGCGATCTCGTCGGGCGTGCCCGAGAAGCTGCGGCGCGATCCGTCGCGATCGGGCACTGCGGAGTCGTAGAGCGGCGCCTTGTAGGAGATCGCGAGCCTGGAGAAGTCACGGCCCTCGGCCTCGGTCATCTGCTTGAGCGTCGCCAGATGCGCGCGCATCTCCTGCGGCGGCAGCGGCGAGGCGGCAATGGCGCCCACCGGATGCCAGCCGTCGCCGTGCTTGGCCGTGCGGCGCAACGCCGGACGCGAATGGCCGCCGACCCAGATCGGCGGGTGCGGCTTCTGCAGCGGGAACGGCTCGGCGCGGATGTCGCTGTAGCTGTAGAACCGGCCCTTGAAGCTGGCCGGCGACTGCGTCCATAGCTGCTTGAAGATGGCGATCCACTCGTCGCTCACCGCGCCGCGATGCTCGAAGTCCGGGCTGCCCAGCGCCTCGAACTCCTCCTTCAGCCAGCCGACGCCGACGCCCAGCGTGACGCGTCCGCCGGACAGCACGTCGAGCGACGCCACCATCTTCGCCGTCAGCACCGGGTTGCGGTAGGGCAGCACCAGCACCGAGGTGACCAGCCGCAGCCGCTCGGTCGCGCCGGCGACGACGCCGAGGATCGAGAAGGTCTCCAGCGCATCGCCGCCGCCGGGATGCTTGCGGTCGAGCGTGTAGGGATAGTCGGACTTGCTCTCGACCGGGAAGACGACGTGGTCGGCGATCATCGCCGAGTGCAGCCCCAGCCGCTCGCCCTCGCGCGCCAGCGCCAGGATGCCCTCGCGCGTCGCCGTCGGCCCGCGAGTGGGCAGGTAGAAGCCGTAGCGCATCGTCGGACTCCGTGTGGCTCGCCCGACTGTAGCTTGCTATGACTCCCGCCGCGACCCGGCCGGAGGAGTCTGGTTGATGCGTCATGTCGTGGGCGTCCTCGGCGCCCTGATCCTTGCGGCGATGCTGGGCGGCGCGCGGGCGCAATCGCTGCCCGACAGCGGCGTGCGCGTGGCGCTGGTGATCGGCAACAGCGCCTACCAGTCGGTCGAGCGTCTCGCCAACCCGGCCAACGACGCGCTGGCGATCGCCGCGCGGCTCGAGGCGCTGGGCTTCGACCTGGTCGGCGATGGCCCGCAGCTCGATCTCGACAAGGCCGGCTTCGAACGCGCGCTGGCGACGTTCAAGAAGGAGATCAACCGCGCCGACATCGCCCTCTTCTTCTATGCCGGCCACGGCGTGCAGATCGCCGGCGTCAACTGGCTGGTGCCGGTTTCCGCCGCGCCGCGCGTCGAGGCCGATGTCGCGGCGCAGATGATCGACGCCAACCAGGTGCTGGCGCTGATGAAGGCGGCGCGCGCCAAGCTTAACGTCGTGATCCTCGACGCCTGCCGCGACAATCCCTTCCCCGCCGCGTCGCCCGCCGCGCCGCCGCCGGCGGCAACGCCGGCGCCGTCACCCGCACCGGCGCCGGACAAGCAGCAGGCCCAGTCCAGGCCGAAGGCCCGCGGCGCCGGCGGCGGGCTGGGCCGCATGGACGCGCCCGACAACACGCTGATCGCCTACGCCACCCAGCCCGGCAACGTGGCGCTCGACGGCAGCGGCGGCAACAGCCCCTACAGCAAGGCGCTGGCCGAGGCGATCGGCCTGCCGGGGCTCGAGATCCGCCGCGTGTTCAACGAGGTCGGCGTGCGCGTGCGGCGCGCCACCAACGGCCAGCAGCAGCCCTGGCTGTCGGCCTCGCCGATCGAGCGCGACGTCTATCTCGCCGGCCGGCCCAGCAGCCTGGCGACGCAGCCCGCCAGCCCCGAGCTGAACTGGGCGATCGGCACCTGGCAGGGCCGCATCGCCGACTATCCGCGCAACTGGGAGGCCGACCGCTCCTACGCCGTGGCCAATGTCGACGGCCGCCTGAAATGCTTCTGGCAGATCCGCGGCACGCCGCAGCAGCAGGTCGCCTGCTCGATCACCTCGGACGAGGTCGCGGTCGCCACCGGCGGCAACAACAGCACGCCCAACGTGCGGCTGCGCCGCAGCGGCGACAAGCTGCAGGGCACTTATGTGCGCATCGGATCGGACGGACAGTACAAGGTCGAGCTCACGCGCGTCAGCGCCGCGGTCGTGCGCTGGCCGGATTTGTCGGCGCCGCAGGCCGCCACCGATGAGACCCGCTGGGCGCTGGGCGTCTGGAGCGGGCAGCTCCTCGACTCCAGGAGCAAGACGGTCGCACGCGAGCTGAAGATCGAGCTCGACGACGAGCACCTCAAGTGCCTGTGGCGCGACACCACGGCGGCAGGCGCGCCGGTCCCCTGCGCGGTCACCGACCATGCCATCACGCTGCGCACGCGCGGCGGCTCGGATGTCGAGCTGGCGCGGTCGGCGGCGACGCTCACGGGCACGATCCATGTGCGGGCCACCGACAGGACCTACCACCTGGCCCTGCGCAAGACGCGATAGGCGACCGCCGCACCTGTCCCTTTGACTACCGCTGCGGTTTGCTTTAGACGGCGCCCCCCGCCCCTCGAGCCCTGGACGTCCGATGCAGCCCCCCGCCCGGCCGCGTGCCCTCGGCATCGATTTCGGCACGACGAACACTGTCGTCGCCATCGCCGCCCCCGACGGCTCGATCTCGACCCTGCGCCTGCCGACGCCGCGCGGCACGGCCACGGCCTTCCGCTCGGTGCTGGCCTTCCACGAGGGCGAGCGCGGCATGCCGGTGGCCGAGATCGGCCCGTGGGCGATCGAGGATTTCCTGAGCTACCCGGCGGGTACGCGGCTGATCCAGTCGTTCAAGACCTACGCCGCCAGCGCGCGCTTCGACGGCACGCGCATCTTCAACCGCACCTTCTTGTTCGAGGACCTCGTCAGCACGTATTTCCGCCATCTGTGGCGCCACGCGACCGGCGCGCTGCAGCCGCAGGGGATCGACACCATCGTCGGCCGGCCGGTGAGCTTCGCCGGCGCCGATCCGAACGATACGCTCGCCATGCAGCGTTACGCCAACGCCTTTGGCGCCCACGCCAACTACGTCTTCGAGCCGGTCGCCGCCGCGCTGTTCTTCGCCCGCGGCTTCAACGACCGGGCGACGATCCTGGTCGGCGATTTCGGCGGCGGCACCAGCGACTTCTCGATCACGCGCTTCGAGCGCCGGGGCGATCGCATGCGCGCTCTACCGCTGGCCCATGCCGGCGTCGGCTGCGCCGGCGATTCCTTCGACTACCAGATCATCAGCCACGTGATCTCGCCGCTGCTCGGCATGGGCGGAACCTATCTGTCCGACGGCAAGACGCTCGCCATCCCCAACCACTACTACGCCGCGCTGGCGCGCTGGAACCAGCTCGCGCTGATGAAATGGTCGAAGGACATGCGCGACCTGCGCGAGCTGCGCGACCGGGCGGTCGACCGCGAAGCGCTCGACCGCTTCGTCGAACTGCTCGAGAACGACTACAGCTACGCCCTGTTCCGTGCCGTCTCCGCCGCCAAGGAGGCGCTGTCGACCGAGGAGGCGACCCACCTCACCTTCCGCGCCGGCACGATCGACATCGACCAGCGCATCACGCGCCGCGACTTCGAGCGCTGGATCGCCGGCGAGCTGGCGCAGATCCGCCGCACGGTCGACGACATGTTCCGCAGCACCGGGCTGGGCGACGACGACATCGACAAGGTCTACCTCACCGGCGGCTCGTCCTTCGTGCCGGCCGTGCGCGCGATCTTCACCGAGCGATTCGGCCCGCACAAGGTGCATCGCGGCAGTGAGTTCGAGTCCATCGCGCAGGGCCTCGCGCTGGTCGGCCTCGAGCCCGATCCGACGCAATGGTTCGCCGTGCGGTAAGAGCCCTCTCGCCGATGCAACGCTGACATCCTTTCGCTAGGTGCGCGCTGCGGCGCAATGTTCGCGACGAGTCCGGCCGTCGTCTCCTAAGCTGCGTCCAAAGCTAGGAGGGAAGCATGGGCAAGACTCTCGACAGACGCAGCTTCGGCGTCTCGGCAGCGGCTCTGGCGGCGGCGGCGGCCCTGCCGTCGCGCGGGTTTGCACAGGAGAAGCCGCGCCAGGGCGGCCATCTGCGCGTCGGCTATCCGCTCTTCCCCACCTCGCTCGACGCGATCCTCGGCCGCTCGGGCGGCGATGCCTATTACTGGCGGCAGATCTACGACCAGCTGGTCGACGCCGACCAGGCGCTCAACCCGCGCGCCGCGACGTCGCTCGCCTCGTCGTGGGAGGTGTCGAAGGATCCGCATGCGATCACCTTCAACCTGCGCGAGGGCGTGACCTTCCACGACGGCACGGCGTTCGACGCCGAGGCGGTGAAGTTCAACATCGAGCGCGTGCTCAATCCCGAGACCAAGGCGACGCCGCGCGCCTCGATGACCGCGATCAAGTCGGTCGACGTGCTCGACAAGCTCAAGGTGCGCTTCAATCTCAGCCAGCCCTGGGGCGCGGGTCTCGGCATGCTGTCGGATCGCGGCGGCGTGATGAATTCGCCGGCCGCCGTCGCCAAGCTGGGTGCCGACTATGGCTTCAAGCCGGCCGCGACCGGACCGTTCAAGGTGGCCGAGGTGGTCACCGGCAGCCACGTTCGGCTGGTGCGCAACGAGAACTACTGGGGCCGCGACGCCCAGGGCAACAAGCTGCCCTATCTCGACGAGATCACCATCAAGGCGATCCTCGACGAGACGGTGCTGGTCTCCGCCCTGCGCGCCGGCGAGATCGACGTCGCCTACCTGCCGATGAAGGACGTGCAGGCCTTCCAGTCGGACCGCAAGTACCGCATCACGAAGATGGATGGCGGCGGGATCGGCTATCTGGTCACTTTCAACAACGCCAAACCGCCGTTCAACGACGTCAACCTGCGGCTGGCCGTATCGGCCGCGATCGATCCGGTGCCGATCAACGAGGCGATCTATTTCGGCAAGTTCATCGTCGCCGACAGCGGCATGTGGCCGACCGGCACCTGGGCGCACGACGCCACCGTGCCGCGGCCGAAATTCGACCTCGCCAAGGCGAAGGAGTATCTGAAGAAGGCCGGCAAGCCCAACGGCTTCTCGTTCGAGGCCGTCACCTGGACCAACGCCACGCATCCGCAATCGGCGGAGATCGTCAAGGCGCAGCTCGCCGCCGTCGGCATCGACATGAAGATCACCATCCAGTCGGTGCAGGCGGCGACCAGCAATTTCTACGCCGGCACCACCGGCGACGCCTTCCTCACCAGCTTCAGCCGCTATCCCGAGCCGGACTGGGTGGCCTCGCTGTGCTACCGCAGCGACGGCTACTACAACGCCGGCAAGGTCAAGCGGCCGGATGTCGACGCGCTGATCGAGCAGGGCGCCGCGCTCTACGACGTCGCCGAGCGCAAGAAGGTCTACCGCAAGGTCGACGAGGTCGTGCTCGGCGAGGCGTGGTACGTGCCGCTGCTCTACGCCGTGACCTACGCCGCCGCCAACGGCAAGGTGCAGAACCTCGACACCCTGATCTGCAACGACGGAAAGATGAACCTGCGCGAGCTCTGGCTGAAGGCCTGAGCCGCAACGATGCGCCAGTTCATCCTGCGCCGGATGTTCCAGATCGTCCCGGTCCTGCTGATCGTGACGCTGCTGGTGTTCGCGCTGCTGTGGGCGATCCCCGGCGATCCGGTGCGCGCCTTCATCGGCCCGGGCGAGGCGCTCGACGCCAAGCAGATGGAGGTGCTGCGCCGCCAGCATCACCTCGACCAGCCGATGGTCGTGCGCTACCTGATCTGGCTCGGCGATGCGCTGTCAGGCGATCTCGGCCGCTCGACCATCAACAATCGCCGCGTCGCCATCGAGGTCGGCGACAGCGCCGCGATCACGCTGCAGCTCGGCCTGGTGTCGTGGATCGTCTCGGTGCTGATCG
>CAYNOF010000037.1:0-6245 GCA_964398335.1 uncultured Rhizobiaceae bacterium | reverse complement strand
CCGTCCTCGAAACTCTCCTCCGCCAGCGATTGCGCCGTGCCCATCACTCCGGGCAGCAACCGTACGCAGGCATCCAGCAACGCCAATGCCGCGATCTCGCCGCCCGAAAGCACGAAATCGCCCAGACTCACTTCCTCCAACCCGTGCGCCTCGATCACGCGCTCGTCGATCCCCTCGAAGCGGCCGCAGATCAGGGTGACCCCCGGCCCCGCCGCCAGATCCCGCACGCGCGCCTGTGTCAGTGGCGCGCCGCGCGGGCTGAGATAGATCGCCGGCGTGCCGGGAAGGCGACTGGCCTGGATCGCGTCGGACAGCACGTCCGGTCGCATCACCATGCCCGCCCCGCCACCGAACGGCGTGTCATCGACGCTGCCGTGGCGATCCCTGGCGAAGCCGCGGATGTCGATGGCATCGATCGACCATGCCCCCTCGCGCAGTGCCCGGCCTGCCAGGCTCATCGCCAGCGGCCCCGGGAACATCTCGGGGAAGATCGACAGGGCCACCGCCCGCCACACAGGTCCTACCTCTCTCCTTTCCGCACCGGCTCGAGCAATCCCACCGGTGGATCGATCGTCACCACGCCTCCAGCGATGTCGACGGTCGGTACCGCCTGATCGCTGAAGGGCAGCATGAACGAGCGTCCGCCCGCTCCATCGCCCACCTCCAGCAACGTGCCGGCGCCGAAATCCTCGACCGCCAGCACCTTGCCGTATTCTTTCCCGTCGACGCCCACGGCCCTGAGGCCGATGAGATCGACGTGGTACCACTCACCTTCGGCCGCCGGCGGCAGCGCCTCGCGCGGCACGTAGAGCCGAAGACCACGCAGCCTTTCCGCCGCGTCCCGGTCCGCCACACCGTCGATGCGCGCCAGCACATTGCCGCGCACCTCACCCAGCGGATGGACCGTGAAGCTGCGCTTGCCCGACTCGTCGGTCAGCGCGCCATACGATCCGATGTCGGCGGGATCCTCGCAGTTGCTCTGGATGCGGACCTCGCCGCGAACGCCATGCGGCGCGACGATCACTCCCAGCAGCACGCGTCGGTCACCCGGTCCCGACATCTGGACTCAGCGGACGGCTTAGCTGGCCGCCGCTTCCTCCGCCGGCTTCGCTGCCGCCTCAGCCGCGGCCTTGGCACGCTCCTGCGCCTTGGCCTTGGGCAGCGACTTCTTGGTCTGCTCGCGACGCTCACGCGGCTTCATCAGCTCGGCGCCGGCGAGGAACTTCGCGACGCGATCGCTCGGCCGCGCACCGACGCCCAGCCAATGGGTCAGGCGCTCGGTGTTGAGCTTGATGCGCTCGGCGTGCTCGCGCGGCAGCATCGGGTTGTAGGTGCCGACCTTCTCGAGGAAACGGCCGTCGCGCGGCGAGCGCGAGTCGGCGATGACGATGTTGTAGTAGGGGCGCTTCTTGGCGCCCGCGCGTGCCATACGAATAGCCAGCATTCCGTCTTTCTCCTTCGATTCCGTTCAGCCGCGCGGGAAGCCCGGCGGCATCATGTTGCCCATGGAGCGCATGAAGCCCTTCTCACCGAGCTTGTTCACGCGCTTCATCATCTTGACCATCTCGGCATGCTGCTTGAGCAGCTTGTTGACGTCCTGTACCTGCATGCCCGCGCCCGATGCGATGCGCTTCTTGCGCGAGGCATGGATGATGTCGGGGTTGCGCCGCTCCTTGGGCGTCATCGAGCCGATGATCGCCTCCTGGCGCTTCAGCAGCTTCTCGTCGAGGTTGGCGTTCTTCATCGCCGCCTTGGCCTGCGCGGCGCCCGGCAGCATGCCGAGCAGCCCCTGCATGCCGCCCATCTTGCGCAGCTGCTGGAGCTGCTTGCGCAAATCGTCGAGGTCGAACTGGCCCTTGCGCACCTTGGCGGCGAGCTTCTCGGCGTCTTCCTGCTCGATCGTCTCGGCGGCGCGCTCGACCAGCGAGACGATGTCGCCCATGCCGAGGATGCGGTTGGCGATACGGTCGGGATAGAACTGCTCGAGCGCGTCGATCTTCTCGCCGACGCCGATCAGCTTGACCGGCTTGCCGGTGACCGCGCGCATCGACAGCGCCGCGCCGCCGCGCGCGTCGCCGTCGACGCGGGTCAGCACGATGCCGGTGATGCCGACCTTCTCGTTGAAGGCGCGCGCCGTGTTGACCGCGTCCTGGCCGGTCAGCGCATCGGCGACCAGCAGGGTTTCCTTCGGATTGGCGAAATCGCGCACGGCGGCGACCTCGGCCATCAGCTGCTCGTCGATCGACAGGCGGCCGGCCGTGTCGAGCATCACCACGTCGTAGCCGCCCTTGCGGCCTTCATCGATGGCGCGCTTGGTGATCGCCAGCGGCATCTCGAAGGGCACGATCGGCAGGGTGGCGACGCCGGCCTGCTGGCCGAGGATCGCGAGCTGCTGCTGCGCGGCGGGGCGCGTGACGTCGAGCGACGCCATCAGCACCTTCTTGCGCTCCTTGAAGAAACCGCCGAAGGCGCCCGCGGCCATGCCCTGCGGCCCGAGAGTGAGGCGATGGGCGATCTTGGCCGTGGTCGTGGTCTTGCCCGAGCCCTGCAGGCCGACCATCAGGATCACGACCGGCGGCACCGCGACGAGGTCGAGCTCGCTGGCCTGGCCGCCCAGCATCTCCACGAGGTGATCGTGGACGATCTTGACGACCATCTGGCCGGGCGTGACCGAGCGGATCACATCGGCGCCGATCGCCTTGGGCCGCACGCCGTCGATGAACTCGCGCACGACGGGCAGCGCCACGTCGGCATCGAGCAGCGCCACGCGCACCTCGCGCAGCGCGGTGTCGACGTCGGCTTCGCTCAGCGCACCGCGACCGCGCAAGCGGTCGAAGACGTCGCCCAGCTTCTTGCTCAAACCCTCGAACATCGACCTTGCGGCCTCCAAACCGTTCGCCCAAACGGATAACGCGCCGATGCGCGAACACTCGCGGATCGGCGGGGCCCCTCCGGCCTCGGCCGGTGCGGACCGGGAAAACTGCTTCCCGATTGGACGGGCGGGATATACGCCGCCCCCACCTCGGGAGTCAATTCGCGCCCGGGATCGGCTAATATGATCGCCTGAATCGGAGTAAGTCTTTGAGTGATAACGAGAATACGCCGGCGAGCCGAATCCGTTTCCTCGACCTCCTGATCTTTGTGGCAGCCCTGGTCGGCGGCTTCATCGTCGCCCTCGTCGGACTCCTGGCGTGGCTGGGCCAGGAGCGCATCGCCCTGGCCATGCCGGAAAGTGGCCCCACCGAGGATCCGATCGCCACCTTGGGCGCCCTCGCGGCGACCTTCGCCGTCGTGTTGCCCGCGGTCGGGCTGGCGGTCGTACGCCATGGGCGGCGCGCGGTGGCGCTGCTCGGCCTGGATCGCACCGGCGGGCGCTGGCTCTGGATCCTGCCGATCCTCACGGTGATCCTGGCCTTTGTCGGCGACGACGCCATCCTCTGGCTGGTGCACCAGGTCCTGAGAGAGGAGGCGGAGCCCTCGATCGTCGCCCTGATGACGTCGCTCGCCACCACGCCGCTGCTTACCCTGCTGACGGTATTGGTGGCCGGTGTGCTCGGACCGGTGGCCGAGGAACTGCTCTTCCGCGGCCTGATCTTCGGTTATGTCGAGGGCCGCTTCGGCGGCGTCGCTGCCATTGTCGTCAGCACGGCATTGTTCGCCGCCGCCCATGTCGAGCCGGCCCACATCGCCGTGGTCGTGCCGATGGGGCTGCTGTTCGGCTGGACGCGCATGCACACGAAGTCGACGTGGCCGACGATCGCCGCGCACATCGCCAACAACACCGCCGCGACCCTGGCGGTCTATCTGTTCGGCTGATCAGCCTTTCGCCAGCTTGCGCTCGACGAACTCGACGCGGTCCTGGCCCCAGAAGATCTCGTTGTCGATGACATAGCTCGGCGCGCCGAACACGCCGCGCTCGATCGCCATCCTGGTGTCGGCTTCGCGCCTCGCGGCGATCGCCGGATCCGCGGCCATCGCCGTCACCTTCGCCGCATCGAGGCCGACCGAGGCGATGATGGCGTTGAGCTGGGCGGTGTCGCCGGGGTTCTTCTCTTCCTCCCACAACGCCTTCAGCACCGCATGCGCGAGCTTGATCGCCGGCGGATTGCCCATCGATTCGCGCACGGCGATCACGGCATGCGCCGCCGGCACCTCGTTGGACGGGAAGAACTTGGGCTCGAGCGTGATCGGGATGCCGAGATGCTCGCGCCAGCGCTTGAGCTCCATCATGCGGTAGGCCTGGCGCTGCGGCGCGCGCTTGGGCAGCGGCAGGCCGCCCGACACCGCGAAGACATCGCCGAAGGACACCGGCCAGATCGTCACGTCGGCGCCGTACCTGGCCGACATCGCGTCGAAGCGTGCCGAGCCGAGATAGGTCCACGGCGAGTTCAGCGAGACGAAGTAGTCGACGTGCTTGCCCATGATGCGGTCCCCCGGTGAGGCGGCGCGCATCCAATCACAACTATCGGACCGCGCCAAACACCTGATCCAGACGCTTGCGCGCCCCGTCGCTCAGCAGGTCGCGATCCATGCGCATTTCCTCGGTGAAGAAGTCGCGCGCCACGGTGCGGTCCATCACCAGGCCGCCGAGCTGCGTCAGCGCCGCGTCGCGCGCAAAGATGTTCTCGCTGTAGATCAGCCGGTGGCCGGTCTCGCGTTTGCCCAGCACGCGCTCGAAATACTGCATCGCCAGGTTGCCCTCGCGCGGCGCCTTGGGCCCCAGCACCAGCACGTGCAGCCGCGCCCACTCCCCGGCCGACAGCTCGGCCCGCCAGCGCGCCACGATCGCGTGCAGGCCGTCGATCTGCAGCGCCGATGCGTCGTCGGCGCCGGCGAGCACCAGCGGCGCCATCCTGCGGCTGTACGCACGCAACCCAGCCGCGTCGACCGTGCCGTCCGCCAGGACCCTGCGCATGTACGCGATGGAGTCGGCCACCACGCGCCGCTCGCGCGCCATGTGCGCTTCAGGAATGCCGACGGTGCCGAGCGCCGCCTCGGCGGCCACCACATGGTCCAGCAAACGTTGCAGGGGCACGCGCCAGGCGGTTTCCGACGGCCGCCCGACATAGGGCGCCAGCGTGACATGCACGCCGAAGGGAATGTGCGCGATCTCCTTGTAGCGGTGGAAGAGCGGCGGCGTGAAATTCGCCGTCACCGGCTCGCGACCCTCGCGCATCAGCATAGCATCGTCGAAGGCGACGACGATCACCGGCGACGTCCGCGCCAGCATCACGGCGCGGCTGGCGCGGTAGTTCTCGCGTACCACCTTGTTCATCTCGACCAGCGGATCGGGCGGCGGTTGGGGCAGCGGCGCCGGCTCAGCCGCGCAGCCGGCCAGCAACAGCGCGATGGCGATCCACCTCGACGCGATCATGCTTAGTTCCCCCGCGAGCGGCCGCACTATGGCATACCGTCCGTCATGAGCGAGAAGGTCCTGATCGTCACCGCCTCGGATGCCGGCTATTTCGAGTTGCTGAGCGGCATGCTGCGCTCGCTGCGCGACAAGCCCGAGGGACGCGACATACCGATCGCGGTGTTCGACGTCGGCCTGAGCGAAGAGCAGGCGCAATGGTGTCGCAGCATCGGCGCCACGCTCTTGCGTGCGGAATGGGATTTCGACTTCCCCGACCGTGATCGCGTGGGCGAGACGTTCAAGTCGCTGACCGCGCGGCCCTTCCTGCCGCGTTACATGCCGGGTCACGACATCTACATGTGGCTCGACGCCGATGTCTGGGTGCAGGAATGGAGCGCGATCGAGCTCTTCCTCGAAGGCGCGCGGCGCGCCGACATCGCCGTGGCGCCGGAGATCCACCGCGCCTTCCGCCACTACTATCACGCCTGGGCCGAGTTCAGGGACGCCAACATCGCCGCCTATGCCGGCGCCTTCGGCCAGGAAAAGGCCGACAAGCTGATCCGCTATCCGCTGATCAACGCCGGCGTCTTCGCCATGCGCGCGGACTCGCCCGGCTGGCGCATCTGGGAGGACACGTTGCGCGAAGGCGTCCAGCGCTCGACCAACATGGTCGACCAGATCGCGCTCAACGTCGCGGTCTACGAGCGCGGATTGAGGCACGAGCCGCTGCCCAGCCTGTGCAACTGGCCGGTCCACCACGCCCTGCCGGCCTGGGACGAGGCGCGCGGGCTTTTCGTCGAGCCGTCGCTGCCGCATCTGCCGCTCGGCATCCTGCACCTGACGATCTACACCAAGACCAGGCCCAGCTTCGAAATCAGCCAGTTGGGCGGCG
>CAYNOF010000036.1:0-1835 GCA_964398335.1 uncultured Rhizobiaceae bacterium | reverse complement strand
CAGTTCATGGCCAAGTTGTTCGCCCAGGAAGTGCCGGAGATCTACGACAGCATCATCGCGATCAAGGCGGTGGCGCGCGATCCGGGCAGCCGCGCCAAGATCGCCGTGCTGAGCCACGATCCCAGCATCGACCCGATCGGTGCCTGCGTCGGCATGCGCGGCGCGCGCGTGCAGGCGGTGGTGCAGGAGTTGCAGGGCGAGAAGATCGACATCATCCCGTGGTCGCCCGAGCCGGCCAACTTCGTCGTCAACGCCCTTGCCCCGGCGGAAGTCAGCAAGGTCGTGATGGACGAGGACAACGGCAAGCTCGAGGTCGTGGTGCCCGACGACATGCTGTCGCTGGCCATCGGCCGGCGCGGCCAGAACGTGCGGCTTGCCTCGCAGCTCACCGGCTGGGACATCGACATCCTGCCCGAGTCCGAGGAATCGGAGCGCCGCCAGAAGGAGACGCGCGATCGCGTCGAGGCCTTCGTCGCCACGCTTGATGTCGACGAGGTGATCGCCCATCTGCTGGTCGCCGAGGGCTTCACGCGCGTCGAGGAAGTGGCCTATGTCGATCTCGGCGAGCTGACCTCGATCGAAGGCTTCGACGAGGGCCTGGCGCAGGAGCTGCAGCGCCGCGCCGTCGAGTATATCGAGAAGCGTGACGGCGAGTTCGAGGAGAAGCGCAAGGAGCTCGGCGTCAGCGACGAGGTGCGCGACATCGAAGGACTGACGCCGGCGATGCTGGTGCAGCTCGGCGAGGCCGGCATCAAGACGCGCGACGACCTCGCCGATTTGTCGGGCGACGAGCTGGTCGACCCCAAGGACGGCATCCTGCGCGACTTCGACCTCGACCTGGAGACGGCCAACGCCATCATCATGAAGGCGCGCGCCCACTGGTTCGCCGACGAGGGCCAGGACGGCGGCGAGCAGGACGCGGCGGCGGAGTAAGGAGCGGACCACACGGGCATGTTCGGCATGGCAGGGACTGAAGCAGCAGCAGACACGGCGGTCGTCGTCGCCTCGGGCGATGACGAGCGCGGGCCGCTGCGCACCTGCCTGGCCACCGGCGAGGTGCTGCCGCGCGAGCGGCTGATGCGTTTCGTCGTCGGTCCCGAGGGCGAGATCGTGCCCGATCTCGCCGGCAAGCTGCCGGGCCGCGGGCTGTGGCTGACGCCCACCCGCGCGGCGCTGGAGAAGGCGATCGCGCGCAAGGCCTTCGCCCGCGGCGCCAGGCGGCAGGTCAAGGTCGATGCCGATCTCGCCGACCGGGTCGAGCGCCAGCTGCTGGAGCGCGCGGTCGGCGCGCTGGGCTTCGCGCGGCGCGGCGGACACGCGGTGTCGGGCTTCGCCAAGGTCGAGGAGCGCCTGCGCGGCCGCAAGATCGCGCTGATCGTCGTGGCGACCGATGCGGCCGACAGCGACGGGCGCGCCAAGCTCGCGGCATGGGATGTACGCATCGCGGCGTTCTGCGACGCGGCGACGTTGGGCAAGGTCTTCGGTCGCGAGGATGCGACCTATGTCGGCATCGCGCGCGGTGCCGCCGCTTCGGTCGCCGCGGCGATCGATCGTCTCTTGGATTTTCGCGGGCGTGCGGACGCCGGCGAAGGCAATGACACCCAGGCGTCGTGACGGACGGCGCACGAGGAGAACGGCTGAACATGACGGATAGCACCGAGACCAAGCAGAGCAAGCCGCTGACGCTGGGCAGCAGCGCCGGCCGCCTTGATCTGAAACCGAAGGTCGAGGCCGGGCAGGTGCGCCAGAAATTCTCGCACGGGCGCACCAAAGCGGTGACCGTCGAGGTCAAGAAGAAGCGCGTGGTCGGCCCGACGCCGGCTGCGCCCGCAGCC
>CAYNOF010000035.1:0-2656 GCA_964398335.1 uncultured Rhizobiaceae bacterium | reverse complement strand
CGCGACCGTCGCCGCCGCCTTGGTGCTCGGCTACCTCCTGCACAAGAGCGCGCAGGAGCTTGCCAAGCCCGACCCGGCGCGCGCCAAGGTCGTCTTCCCGTATCCCGAGGTCGTGCGCGGCGATTAGGCCAGCGCACCACGCAGCGCCAGGGCGTAGAGCCGCTGGCGCAGACCGCTGGGCTTCGCCAATCCCATCCGTTCGAGACAGGCTTCGATTTCCGGCGTGCGTTCGGCGCGCAGGCCCTGCCGCCCCAGCTGCGCCAACGCCAGGGGCGAGGCGCTGGCGGTCTTCAGGCGTTGCAGCGCCGGCAGCAGGCGCTGCTCGACCGGTGTGAAGTCGGTCCCGAAGGGGAACGGTGGCAGCAGTCCGCGCTGCTGCGCCGGCCCCAGCACCCGCGCGATACGCTCGGGCGTGTTGTCGCGAAAGGCCGCCGGGATCTCGTAGCTGCGTGCGATCTTGCCGGCCGTCTTCGCCCGGTGCAGCAGCTCGGCCTGGAAGCGCGAATCGGTGATCGCGAGCATCGCCGCGATGCACTCGGCGTCGGTCTTGCCGCGCAGATCGGCGATCCCGTACTCGGTGACGAAGATGTCGCGCAGATGGCGCGGGATCGTGGTGTGGCCGTAGTTCCAGACGATGTTGGAGGCGACACCGGCCGACGTCTCGCGCGTCGAGCCCAGGGTCAGGATCGAGCGCGCATCGTCGAGCGCGAAGGCCTGGGCGACGAAATTGTACTGCCCGCCCACGCCGCTCACCACGCGGCCGTCCTCCAGCGCATCGGAGACCGCCGCGCCCAGCGCTGTCGCCATCATGGTGTTGTTGACGAAGCGGCCATGCACGCGCGCGGCGCGCTTGCGCGCCTCGTCGCCGGAGAGGTCGTTGGCGAAGGTCACCGCCGTCATGCCGATGCGCGATCGCTCGGCGTCGCTCATGTCACGCAATGCGGCGTAGAAGTCGCGTGGGCCCAGGAAGAAGGCGGCGTGCAGCACCACGCCGTCGACCTCGCGCTTCAGCACGCCGGCGCGCATGAGATGCAGGAAGCCGTCGACCAGCATCTCGCTGCAGCCGTAGAGGCCGGCCTCGAAGGGCGCGAACTCGCGCGGCATCGCGTCTTCGGCCGGCGTCAGGGCTTCCACGACCTCGCGAAACAGCGCGTTGTCGTGCTGGCGCAGGCAAAGCGCATGCGTGACGCCGTCGCCCACCGAGCCGATGCCGATCTGCAAGGTGCCGCCATCGCGCACCAGCCGCGCGACGTGGAAGCCCATGGCGTAGTCGGCGGGCCCCAGCGGTGCCTTGGGCGGCGCGAAGAGCGTGAACGAGCCTTCGCGCGCATCGAGCAGGTGGGCGAAGGCATCGGCGCCGATCTCGGCATCGCCGGGCATGAACGGAAGGTTGTCGTTGACCTCGCCGACGAAGACGAAGTCCGGATCGCCGCCGCGCGCCTTCAGCAGATCGAGCGTGAGATCGGGATTGCAGCTCAGGCTGAAACGATCGCCACGCCGCGCGACGAGCTGGGCCGCGACGTTGACGCCACGATCCAGCAGGTAGCGGCCGACATGGGTGTAGTTGGCGGAGATGTACTCCTGCTGCGCGCCCGGCACGCCCAGCCAGCGACCGGCGAGCATGAAGAACTCGTGCACCGTGACATTGGCCGGCAGCGTGCCGGCGCGGCGGTCGCGGGCATAGTCGAGCGGGACATAGCCGCCGAAGACGCGCTCGGCCACCGGCGCCAGGAAACGCCGCTCCATGTCGCTGCCGGGACGCGACACCTCAAGCGACAGCGCGGTGAAGATGGTGAGGCTGAGCGAGGCGTCGGCGAGCGCGCGGGCGTAGAGCGCGTTGGCGATGCGGTTGGCCTTGCCCAGGCCCAACGGCAGGGCGAGCACGATCCTCTTGCCGACGCGCGCGATGATCGCATCGACGACGGCCTCGGCATTGTCATGGGTCACCATCGGCCCCTGGCCCGGTTCCGGCGATAGAGGAAGCGCGCGAAGATGTTGTAGCCAATCTGGCCGAGCTGACGCAGGCCGGGCACGCGTGCCAGCGCCGCCAGCCAGCGCTGTCCCCTGGTGCGCGACCACAGCCGTTCGAAGGCATCGACACCGACGCCGATCGAGCCGTCGTCCTCCTTGACATGCAGCCGCTCACGCACCGCTTCCAGCGACGCACCGACCTCCGATGCGCGCTCGGGCTGGCTGTGCACGTCGATCCATTCGACGTCGGTGGCGCCGCAGGCGGCCATGCGCTCGCGCTGCCCCTCGATCCCGGCGCGGCACACCGGGCAGGCGCTGTTGTAGTAGACCCTGGCCGCCATTGCAGACCTAGCGCCACGGCTCGACGAGGATCTTGGTGTGGCGCTCGGGATTGCCCAATTCCTCGAACGCGCCCTTCACGCCGTCGATGCCAACCTTGCCGGTGATCAGCGGCGCGACGTCGACCTTGCCCTCGGCGATGAGATGCAGCGAGCGGGCGAACTCCTCGGGCGTGTAGCCCAGCACGTACTGGACGTTCAGCTCCTTGCTGATGCCGAACATCGGCTCGGTCCTGTCGGGCTCCATGCAGACGCCGACCACGACGATGCGCGCGCCGCGCGGCACACCCTCGAACACCTGCTGCAGCATGCCCGGCACGCCGACGCACTCGAAGACCAGCGCCGGC